>CAZHUX010000005.1:0-61046 GCA_964535445.1 uncultured Galactobacillus sp.
GGTCTACGGGATATATCATGTTTTTGAAAGTATCGTGACTTTCTCCCTTTTTCTTAGTCTGGTGAATATCTCCGGAAAGAAAAAGGGTATCCACCTTCTGCCAGAAATAGGCATTATTCTCATATTCCTTCATAAAACTACCTCAATAACTTCTTCATTATAAGATGAATTATTAATAATGTAAAATTATATGTAAAAAAGAAAGAAAGATCATGTGATGTTTCAGAAAAAAATGTAACATGCATGCATTCCTATAATTCGTATTCTCTGACATGATACTTTTTTAGTAATTCATCAAGATCAGAAATACCTGTTCTTTCCATCAGTCTTTTCACAATCATCAGACATCCATATGAATCAGAAAGAGCATTATGGTGATCCAGATCAATATTCAGATAATCACACATATCATTAAGACGATGATGTGACATCTTTGGAAAAGCCTTTCTTGAAAGTTCCAGGGTATCAAAGTAAGTAATATACGGTACAGGTTTACCGGTATTAAGACATGTCTGCTTTAAACATGTCATATCAAATCTTGCGTTATGTGCGCATACCACTGCATTATCAAACTGATCGGTCAATGATTTATAGATTTCACTGAATTCCGGTGCATCCTTTACGTCTTCAGGATGTATGCCATGGATTCTGACATTCATTGGATCAAAGCGGTTCACATTATCTTCCGGTTTAATCAGTGTATAGTAAGAATCACCTTTTACGCCATCAATCATAGTGGATACACCAACCGAGCAGACAGATGCCATACTACGGTTGGCAGTTTCAAAGTCTATTGCAGTTATCTTCATTTTTCGTGTATATGTTCCAATGCCATTTTATAGATATTCTGGATGTGTTCATCCGCCATGGAATAATAAACCATCTTGCCTATCTTTCTCGTTGTGACAAGCTTTGTTTTCTTCAGATTAGAAAGCTGATGAGATATGGCAGAAGTACTCATTTCCAAAAGAGAAGCCAGATCGGATACACACAGTTCATGGGCAAATAACGCATTCATGATTTTTAATCTTGTAGAATCTCCAAACATATCAAAAATCTGGCTCATGTCATCTACATCTTTTTCACAGATCATCTGCTTACGGCAGATTTCTACAGCTTCAGGATCTACAAGCTTCATGTTCTCTCCTTTCTGATTCTGACACTCTTGCGCATTTTACCAGGCGCATGAATTTCCATGGCAGCCCGTAAAGAGTGCAGAGAATATACTTCCTGCGTCTCGGTATCACCATCTGTCAGAAAGATAACGAGCAGATCGTATGTATTATGATACTCGTATTGCCATGAAACGATTTCATCCCAATAGACAATTGTACATTCGGTGCGGTCCGAACAGTTATACATAACCAGAAACTTATCGGTAAACTGAAGCAGCTTCCGGTCTGGAAGTACAAGCAGACCAAACAGTGACAACAATACCAAAGAAGCACCCAGAAGAAGCAGGTATTTTCTGAAACAGATCATGCATATACCGATAACCATCATCATGTAGAGGATTCCGGTCGGTCTTACATAGATCGTTTTTTCATATGCTTCAGGATGTACGGGCAGATTTCTGATTTTAATACGCTGGGATTTCATAAGAAAACGGTTCCTGTTCCAAACTATTATAACGTAAAACGGGCAGGTTATTGTATTCTTTGATATACTATTCGGGCATACAAGGAGTATTAAGAGTTATATGAAGAGTCCGATTTCATTTGAGATCACACATATTGACAAGAACTGCGGTGCCCGTACCGGCATTCTCCATACGCCTCATGGAGATGTGGAAACACCTATGTTCATGCCTGTCGGCACCCAGGCTACAGTCAAGTTTGTTTCCCCTGAAGAGCTGTATGATATGGGTGCTGGAGTAGTATTGGCAAATACATATCATCTCTGGCTGCGTCCTGGCCCGGAAATCATGGAGAAAGCCGGCGGCGTACAGAAATTCATGAACTATCATGGACCAATGCTGACGGATTCAGGAGGCTTCCAGGTATTCTCATTATCTGATACAAGAAAGATCAGTGAAGAAGGTGTTGAATTCCGGAATATTCTGAATGGAGACAAGATGTTTCTTTCTCCTGAAAAAAGTATTCAGATACAGAATGCCATCGGTGCTGATATCATGATGAGCTTTGATGAATGCATCCCCTACCCTGCATCTTATGAATACGCAAAGAATTCCATGTTAAGAACACTGCGTTGGGCAGAAAGAGGGAAAAAAGCCAACAAGCGTCCTGAAGAACAGGGAATATTCGGTATCGTACAGGGTGGCGACAATGAAGATCTGAGACATTATTGTGCTGAAAAGCTGGTTGAGATGGACTTCCCCGGCTATGCTATAGGCGGCACTTCCGTAGGTGAAGACAAGGAAACATTCCGCCGTATGGTCCGTATGTCAGAAGAAGCCCTTCCATTTGATAAGCCGCGTTATCTGATGGGTGTAGGTGCGGTCAATGATCTTCTCGATGCCATCAGTATGAACATTGATATGTGCGATTGTGTATTACCGACGAGAATTGCCAGACATGGAACTTTAATGACACATGAAGGCCGTATCAATATACGCAAGGCAAAGTATAAAGAAGACTTCAGTCCATTGGATGATCAGTGTGACTGCTATACATGCCGTAATTATACAAAGGCATATTTAAATCATTTATGCCGTACGAATGAAGGCTTCGGCACAAGACTGTTTTCTATTCACAATCTGAGATTTCTGATTAAACTGATGGAAGATGCCAGACAGGCAATTAAGGAAGACAGATATGCGGCTTTTAAAGAAGAGAAGTTAGCCACAATGGGATTTGATGAAAGAGGGTTTTAAACATGGATATTAACAATTTAAAGACTAGTGATTTTGATTATGATCTGCCAAAGGAGCTGATTGCACAGACACCTTTGAAAGACAGAAAAGCATCCCGTATGTTAGTTGTACATATGGACAGCGGCGAATTAGAAGACAAGCATTTCTATGATATCGTTGATTACTTTCATGAAGGAGATGTCTTAGTCAGAAACAACACCCGTGTTATTCCGGCAAGACTCTATGGTACCAAGGAAGAAACTGGTGCGCATGTGGAATTACTGCTTTTAAGACAGGAACCTGATGATATATGGGAGTGTCTGGTTGGAAATGCACATGTTGTAAAGCTGGGAACTGTCATAACCTTCCACGATGGACGTCTCAAGGCAAAGTGTACTGAAATCGGTGATAAGGGTATTCGTAAATTCAAAATGATTTATAAGGGAATCTTCAACGAGATACTGGAACAGCTTGGGGAAGTTCCATTACCGCCATATATTCATGAAAAATTAGCTGATCCGGAGCGCTATCAGACAGTTTATTCCAAAGTAGAAGGAAGTGCTGCAGCCCCTACTGCCGGTCTTCATTTTACCAAGGAAATCTTTGATGCCTTAAGGAAGAAAGGCGTAACCATTGTAAATGTCACATTAAATGTAGGTCTTGGAACTTTCAGACCTATGGATACCGAAAATGTCAAGGATCATGTCATGCACAGCGAGTTATGCCATATGGATAAAGATGCGGCAGATACCTTAAATAAAGCAAAAGCTGAAGGAAGAAGAATCATCGCCATAGGCACTACTTCCGTACGTACGCTTGAGTCTGTATGGAACCGTTATGGTAAATTTGAAGAATGTACACTGGATACAGATCTCTTCATTTATCCGGGCTATCAGTATCATACAATTGATGCAATGCTTACAAACTTCCATCTGCCTAAGTCTACATTGATTATGATGATCTGTGCCTTGGGTGGTTATGATCTTATCATGAAGGCATATAAGCATGCAGTAGATGAGAAGTACAGATTCTTCTCATTCGGAGACTGCATGTTCCTGACCCATGAATAAAGAAGAACAGCAGGAATATATCGCCTATATCAAAGGCAGACGTTCTTCTTCTAAAAAGAACTACTATAAGTTATCTTTACAGGAAATAGAGAACTGGAAGAAACAGCATCCCGGTAAGAGCCCTTCTATCCTGCTTCATGCCTGCTGTATTGTATGTGCCTGCTGGCCATTGGACTTTCTTAAAGAAAATGGTTTCAATGTCAGTATCATGTATAACAATTCCAACATATGGCCTGAAGAAGAATACGATCATCGTCTGGCAGAGGTAAAACGATATCTTCATGAAAGATGGCATGATGAAATTCCCCTGCTTGTCACAGAGTATGACTATAACGATTATCAGAAGAATGTTTTGTATAACCGTGGCAATGACCCGGAAGGATGGAAAAGCTGCTTTGGCTGTTATGCCGAAAGAATGAACGAAGCATTTGATTATGCGGACAACCATGGCTTTGACTATTTCACTACCGTTATGACATTTTCCAGGCAGAAAGATTCCCAGAAGATCAATGAAATCGGTCTGTCTTTAGGAAAGCAGTATCATCATACGAAGTACTTTGTATCAGATTTCAAGAAAGCAGACGGTGCCTTGAAATCTGAAAAAATATGCGATGATTACTGCATATACAGGCAGGATTACTGCGGCTGTTCCTTCAGTTACAGGGAAAGACATCCTGATGCTGAAAACAAATGATGAAATACAATAAAATCCTGCAATTCTGCGTGATTTTATGATACTATTCTGTTGTTATTAAGGAGGGGAAGCAACTTGAGTAAAGAAGATGCAATCCAGATGGAAGGTGTTGTCGAAGATATCTCTTCTAATGCATTTAAGGTAAAACTGACAAACGGTATGTCTATTCGTGCAACCCTGGCAGGAAAGCTCAGAATACACCATATCAGAATTCTGCCTGGAGATAAGGTCAAGGTTGAGATCTCACCATATGATCTGACCAATGGCAGAATTGTATACAGAAACAAGTAGTAAAGACAGGCATAAGCCTGTTTTTATATTGTGTTATACTTACAGCATGTACTTATTATGTCCAGTATGCGGAAAACCGCTTTATTCAGATAACCATTCAGCTGTATGTGAGAATCATCATTCTTTTGATTATGCCAGACAGGGATATCTGAATCTTTTATTAAAGCAATCTAAAGATCATGGCGATAATAAAGAGATGGTAAAGGCACGTACGGCTTTCCTTGAAACAGGTGATTATGGATTTTTACGTGATAATATAGCAGAAAAGGTTAAAGCCATGCATCCGGAAGTATTAGCGGATCTTGGCTGCGGGGAAGGCTATTATACAAGTGTTTTAGAAGCTGATACAAAGTTTGGCTTTGACATGTCCAAGGAGGCATTAAAACATGCCGCAAAGCATGATAAAACAACTCAGTATGCGGTGGCTTCCATATTTCATTTACCACTGCCTGACAATTCCTGTGATGTATGTGTAACCTGCTTTGCGCCATTTGCGTCAACAGAAGTAGAGCGTGTATTGAAACCAGGCGGATACTTTCTGTTTGTTTCACCAGGTCCAAAGCATTTAATGCAGATTAAGGAACTGCTGTATGAGAATCCCTATGAAAATGAAGAAAAGGATCTGAAGACAAATATGTCTTTGATAAAGGAAGAAACCATCCGTAACACATTCCATATTCTTCATGATGATCTGATGAATCTCTTTACAATGACACCCTATTATCATCGTACAAAGTCTGAGGATATTCAGAAACTGGATGCTGTTAAAGAAATGGATGTCACTGCTGAATTTATTATCCGTGTATATAAAAATGACACCTCATCTTAGAAGTGTCATTTTTCTTACTTTCTGATATTACCGGATCTGACTGCTTCATCCGCAACTGCTTTGGCAACCGTAGGAACTACCCTTTCATCAAAGGCAGATACAATCACATGATCAGTATTCAGTTCTTCATCTGAAACCAATGAAGCAATTCCCTTTGAGGCAGCTATCTTCATTTCTTCTGTAATCTTTGTGGCTTTGGAATCCAGTGCACCTCTGAAAAGACCAGGGAAAGCAAGCAGATTATTTACCTGATTCGGATAGTCGGAACGACCTGTTCCAATAATCCAGGCACCAGCTTCCTTTACTTCTTCATAAGTAATCTCAGGTTCCGGATTAGCCATCGCAAAGACAATATTATGATCATTCATGGAACGAATCATATCTTCACTGACAATATGTGGTGCGGACACCCCGATAAAAATATCGGCACCCTTCATTCCTTCCGCAAGCGAAGAATAATGCTGATGATCCAGGTTTACATACTGGAGTAATTCCTTCTTCAATGGATTATAGTTTTCTGCCTTATCCGGATCGAGGCATCCATCTACATCAAAAGCATAAATTCTGTGGAAGCCATAGTTATACAGCATTCTGATAATAGAAGAACCGGCTGCACCTGTTCCGCTGATAACAACTTTCTGTGAAGCAGGATCTGCTTTCTTAAGACGCATGCAGTTGATTAAAGCAGCTAATACGACAATAGCCGTACCATGCTGGTCGTCATGGAATACCGGAATAGAGCATTCTTTAATCAGTCTGCGCTCTATTTCCACGCATCTTGGTGCACTGATATCTTCAAGGTTAATTGCTCCGAAAGATGGCGCAATCATCTTGCAGAACTTAACGATTTCATCCGGATCCTTTGTATCGATGACAAGCGGCCATGCGTCTATATTGGCAAAGCGCTTCATTAACAGGCATTTCCCTTCCATGACCGGAAGACCGGCGGCAGGTCCGATATCTCCTAATCCTAAAACGGCTGTTCCATCAGAAACTACCGCAACCGTGTTGCCTCTGTTTGTATAAACATAAGACTTTTCCGGATCTTTCTGTATCTCAAGACATGGTGCTGCTACACCTGGTGTATAGGCAATAGAAAGATCCTCCCTGGTTTCACATGGTACCTTGGCTTCTACCGTCAGTTTACCATGATGTTCTTCATGCAGTTTTAATGATTCCTTGTAATAATCCATATTCATTCATTTCCTTTCTCATCATAAATATCATTGCCTGCACAATCAATTCCCACAAAGCATGGGAAATCCTGTACAGTTAATTTCGTTACAGCCTCTGATAAGAGATCTTCAAAAGCTACCGGTTCTCTTTTGATTATATGATGTGACAACAGTGCCCCGGCACCTCCTACAGCCACAAAATAAATCATGTGATACTGCTGAAT
Organism: uncultured Galactobacillus sp.; assembly: GCA_964535445.1. Taxonomy (GTDB): domain Bacteria; phylum Bacillota_I; class Bacilli_A; order Erysipelotrichales; family Erysipelotrichaceae; genus Bulleidia. The sequence continues at coordinate 7,096 of CAZHUX010000005.1, forward strand.
GGCTTTCTTGACAACATCATCTCTTCTGCCTTTTCCTATCATTCCTCTCATACCCTTTTCAGCAAGTAATGGCACATAAGGGTCCATGCGGGAAGCGGTTGTAGGACCGGCCGAGCCAATCACCTGTCCGGGTTTTGCGGGAGTAGGACCCACATAGTAAATCACTGCATTATTCAGATCAAAAGGAAGTTCTTCTCCCTTTTCAATCATCTGGCACAAACGCTTATGCGCTGCATCTCTTGCCGTATAGATTTCTCCATTTAACAGCACGGCATCGCCAGCATGCAGTAAAAGACAGTCCTTTTCGCTTAATGGTAACTGTATTCTTTTCATGATATCGTCACCTCACCATGCCGGCATACATGACAGCACATATTCACGGCACACGGAAGTCCGGCAATATGCGTTGGGGCATACGCAATCTGGACCTTTAATGCGGTTGTATTGCCATGAAAGCCCATCGGACCGATATGCAATGCATTAATCTCTTCAAGCAATTCATCTTCCAGCTTACGGTACCTCTCATCCGGATTAGATTGAGACAAAGGTCTTAACAACGCTTCTTTACTTAGCCTTGTGCAGTAATCAAAAGAACCGCCAATGCCTACGCCTACTACAAATGGAGGACACGCATTGGGACCTGCATTCTTTACCGTATCTATTACAAACTTCTTTACGCCTTCAATTCCTTCTGCCGGTGTTAACATCTTTACGGCAGACTTATTCTCACTGCCAAATCCCTTTGCCATAACCTGTATACGTACAGTATCACCCGGGACAATATCCGTATATATGACGGCAGGTGTATTATCGGTTGTATTCTTACGGTCAAATAAAGGATCATTGACAATAGAAGCTCTCAGATAATAATCATGATACCCTTCCCTGACGCCTTCATTCACCGCATCATTGATATACTTACCTTTCAGACATACTTCTTGACCTATGGAAAGCCATACGATCACCATACCTGTATCCTGACAGATAGGTGTCTGTTCTTTTTCAGCGATCTCAGCATTTTCCATAAGCATATTCATAACATTGATACTTCTTTCAGAAGATTCCTGATCTCTGCCTTTTTGAATGGCTTCCAGTACATCTGGCTGATATACACAGTTGATCTTACCGCATATATCTCTTACTGCTTCTGTGATTCTTTCTGTGGAGATTTCTTTCATGACTTTATTGTATGCGCAAAGGCAATTAAAAAAAAGAAATAGTATTCTGAACACCTTGAATTTGGTATATTGGTGCACTACAATATCTTAGCAGTCACAAATAAAGAGTGCTAAGGAGGCTATTGTATGGCAAAAAGACAGTTTAAAGCAGAATCCAAACGTCTGCTGGGATTGATGATCAATTCCATTTATACAAACAAAGACATATTCTTAAGAGAATTGATTTCCAATGCATCAGATGCGCTGGATAAACGGCATTACATGTCTTTAACGGATAAAGATCATCCGGTTGATCCAAAGGACTTAAAGATCACAATTGAAAGACATAAAGATACCCGTCAGCTGGTTATTGAAGATACCGGCATCGGTATGACTGATCAGGAACTTGAAAAGAATCTTGGTACGATCGCAAAATCCGGCAGTGCCGAGTTCAGAGAACAAATTGAAAAGGCAAGTAAGGATACTGACATCATTGGTCAGTTTGGTGTGGGATTCTATTCTGCATTCATGGTTGCCAAGCGTATTCTTGTAGAAAGTCACAGTGCTTTATCTGATAAGGCTTATTCCTGGACTTCTTCTGGTGAAGATGGTTATGTCATCAGTGAAATTGATAAACCAGAGATTGGCACCAGAATCACTCTGGATCTGAAGGATGATACAGATGATGAAAAGTATTCAGAGTATCTGGAAGAATACAAGATCAGAGAACTGATCAAGAAGTATTCTGATTATGTACGTTATCCGATTCAGATGCTTGTCACAAAGCAGATTCCGGATCCTGCAGACAAGGATAAGACAATCGATACAGAGGAAATGGAAACACTGAATTCCATGATTCCACTCTGGAAGAAACCTAAGAATGAAATCAAGCCGGAAGAATATAACGAATTCTATAAGGCAAACTTTGATGACTGGGAAGATCCTCAGAAGGTTATTCACTACAATGTAGAAGGAACAGTTTCCTATACAGCCCTTCTGTTTATTCCTTCCAAGGCTCCATATAACTTCTATTATTCAGATTATGAACCAGGATTAAAGCTCTATTCTCATAATGTCTTCATTATGGATAAAGTGAAAGAACTTGTTCCTCCATACTACAGATTTGTCAAAGGATTAGTTGATTCTGATGATCTGAACCTGAATATATCCAGAGAGATTCTGCAGCAGGACAGACAGGTAAAAGCCTTAGCCAAGAGTATTGAAACAAAGATTCATTCTGCTCTGGAAGATATGCTGAAGAATGATCGTGAAGGTTATGAGAAGTTCTTTGAGAACTTCGGCCTGAACTTAAAGAGCGGCATTGTTTCTGACTATGGCATGAACAAGGATAAGCTCCAGGATCTTCTGATCTTCAGATCATCCAAAGAAGGCAAATACGTCACTCTGAAAGAATATACCGACAGAATGCCAGAGGATCAGAAGTCTATCTATTATGCTGTAGGCAAGACAATTGATGATATCAAGCGCCTTCCTGCCATGAAGAAAGTAGAAGAAAAAGGCTATGAAGTACTTTATTTCCTGGATGAAAGAGATGAGTTTGTCTCAGGTACATTACAGGCATATGAAGGCAAGAACTTCCAGTCTGTAAACAAGGGAGATCTGGATCTTGATACAGAGGAAGAGAAAAAGGAAAAGGAAGAAAAGACAGAAGCCAATAAAGATATGCTTAAGGCAATGAAAGATGCTTTAGGTGATAAAGTCAAGGATGTTCGTATTTCTTCCCGTCTGACGGATGATCCTGTATGTGTCGTCGCAGATGAAGGTGTTTCTCTGGAAATGGAGAAATATCTTGCGAATGACCCTATGAATCAGGGTATCAAGGCTGCCAAGATTCTTGAGATCAATCCTGATCATCCGATATTTGCAAAGCTGCAGAAGGTATATGCGGATGATAAGGACAAGATTGGTGAATATGCAGATGTACTGCTTGATCAGGCATTGCTGATGCAGGGATTGCCAATTGATGATCCGGCTGATTACACAAAGAAAATCACAGATCTGTTAGTTAAGGCATAAGTAAAATGAGACCGGATAACCGGTCTCATTTTCTTTTACTGCCGGGGAATCACATACTGATATTCCCCGGCATATTTTTTAGCAATATCATACAGTTCTGCCTGTTCCTGATCATTAAGCTGTGACTTGGCATATTGTTTCAATCCCTGTGTATCACCATCAGAAATATATCCCTGTACATCCTTGATAGTTTCTGCATTTACATGATCATCCACAATATCTTCAACTTTCTGCTTATCCTCAGGATCCATGGAATTCACAATCTCCTGGACTGTTTCACTGTCAACACCAGCAGCCTGAATAGCTTCATTCAGCAATCTGTCTGTAACTGCAGATTCCACCTTCTGTTTCAAAACATGTGTTGTTAAATACCATCCGCCAAGGCAGATGACTCCGATAATGACTGCAACGGTAATAAACCGGTGAAGACCAGAATGTCTTTTCTTCTCTTTCATTGCCTGCCTCCTTAATATTCGGACACAAATCCACGGTCAAATGTAATAACCGTATAATATGTCTCTTCCTGATCTTTTAATTTATCATCTATCTTCTGCTTGATTTCCGTATCGCTTAACTTACAGTCAAATGGAACCTGTATGTCAAAGATAAGGTTTGTATGGGTCGGGCCAATGACACTGCGGAAATCATGCATACTGAGTTTAGGATCTATTTCATGCAGAATTTCTTCTACCATCTGCCGCTGTTTCTGTACTTTCGGATCACTCATATCCAGAGGATCCAGGTGCAGTGTCATCATAACATGCTGGTTTTCCTGCACTTCCCTTTCTGCCCGATCAATGACATCATGTGCTGTCATAATATCCATATGACTGTCTATTTCTGCGTGGGCAGAACCTATTTTACATCCTGGTCCATAATCATGAATAATCATGTCATGTACACCCAATATCTCGGGATGAGAGAGAATCTGTTCCTTGATGCTTTTTACAAGTGTTGGATCAGCTGGTGTTCCTAAAAGTCTTGAAATGATCTCTTTAGCAATACTGTAACCGGAATAAAACAGGAACAGTGACAGAATAATACCAGCAATACCATCAAACGGGAAGCCCTTTGTAAAAGCCGAAAGAACCATGGCAGCTAATGAAATTAAAGTTACATAGACATCATTACGGGAATCCTGCGCCGTTGTTAACATGGCAATGTTATCTATCTTCTTCCCTATGTTTCTGTTTAAAGAACTCAGCCATAATTTCACAAGAATCGACGCAAGAAGCAGTAAGAACAATACAAGATTGAATGTTACGGTTTCAGGATGAATGATCTTGCGTACACTTTCTGTAAACAGTTCAAATGTAACAACAAAGATAATAATGGCAACCACAAAGGATACAACATATTCCATTCTGCCATGTCCGAACGGATGTTCCTTATCTGCCGGTTTGGCTGAAAGCTTGTATCCGAATAAAGTAATCAGACAGCTCATGCAGTCAGAAAGATTATTGAATCCATCTGACATGATGGATATGGAGTTCATCAGATAACCTGATATCAGCTTCAATCCAAACAGAAACAGATTGCATATAATCCCGCACATACTGACAAGGAACCCATATGCATATCTTGTCTTTTCATTTGTTACATCATCAGGATTTTTGATGAAGTGTCTGATCAGGAATTTACTCATACCGCTTATTCTACTGCAGTCATATGTTTTCTGTCACGATTTTTACGCTGCATATGTCTGATCTGAACCAGTTCATGACTGAAATATTCATAAACCACTGGTCCATATACCAGTAATGTAATACCGGTTGTATACAGTTTTCCAAAAGGAAGAACATCTGTGATCATAATGAAAATGATAAATATCATTAAGCAGACTATGAGAATGTTCATGACTGAATGCAGTTTTTCGCCACTGACAGAAAGCCAGATGTCTGCCGTAATCAATGATGAAAGTGCCAGTATCGCTATATAGGGGATCAATGTTTCAAGATGCGTTAACTGGATGATGACAAGCTGTATGAAGAATACCGGTAAAAAATGCGGCAGTCTGTCCCATAAAACCTGTGAATGGATAATCAGTGTCATGATCACTGCACTGATGGCAGTAATGAATGACAGTAAAGGATGCGATTGTAATGCAAAGGCAAAAGCATAGAAGATCAATCCCTCATTTATCATAAATTTCTCAGTATCATGCATTTCACTATCCTCCTGTTTCTGTATGTATCATAGAAGAACAGCATGTTTTAACTGTACATAATGATGTACAATAAGGATAGTTATGAAAAAAGGAAACAGTACGGAATTAGCCGCAGCCCTCTATCAGATACTCTCTTGTGAAACAGATGAAGATCACCTTCTTTCCCTTGCGGATATACAGTCAGATCTTGAAAACATGGGTATTTATGCAGAAAGAAGATCTGTATATGAAGCTATACATGTTTTAAGGAAATATGGTGCAGTTATCCATTATGTACGTAAAAACGGCGGACACTGGTACTATATGGAACCGGTATTAACAAATGCCGAATCCAAGGTTCTCCTGGATGCCGCAGCTGCTTCTTCTGCCTTTTCAGAAGATGAAACAAGGCATCTGATAGAAAAGATAAAAAAAATCTCTTCCCCATCCATGCAGGATGAAGAAGTCTATATTCCAAAGCGTATTTCTCATGAAAGCATATTATCTGCGATAGACCTGATTCTTAAGGCAGTCGGTACCTGTCATACGGTACAGTTCCGCTACTTTGAAATGACCATTACAAAGGAAAAGAAATATCATCATGATGGTAAATGTTATCAGCTTGATCCATATGCAATCGTTGCCCAGAATGGCAGATATTATGTTGTATTCTATTCCACTAAATACAAGTCATTTTCCAATTACCGTTTAGACAGAATGGATGATATAGAAATGACAGATCATCAATATGATACTGTTCCATTTTCTTTAGAAGATTACATGATGAGATCTGTAAACATGTATCCGGGCAAAGCACAGACTATTACAGCGGATTTTGATGTATCGATGGCTTCACAGGTATTCGATGAATTCGGAGATAATCTGATTGTCTCTGAAGTAACAGATCATACCTTTACAGCCAGTATCCGTACGGCTGTCACACCTACATTAATAAGCTGGTTACTGCAGTTTGGAGATAAAGTAATTATCCGTAAACCGGATAATCTGATTCAGGATCTTTTAAATATCGCGGATCATATTCAAAAGACCTATAATTAGAAAAAGGAGGTTTATATGTCAGATACAGATGATAAGGTTCAGGAATTTCAGAAAATCATAGATGAGGCCAGACATATGGTTTTCTTCACCGGTGCCGGTGTTTCCACAGATTCCGGTATTCCGGATTTCCGTTCTAAAGACGGCTTATATAATCAGAAGTATTCCCTGCCGCCGGAAGAGATCATCTCTCATCATTACTTTGAAGAAAACCCGGAAGAATTCTTCCGCTTCTACAAAGATAAGATGCTGCACTTAGATGCGAAGCCAAATCAGGTACACAAGTTTATTGCAGATTGTGAAAAGTCAGGTAAATCTTTAGGTGTAGTTACCCAGAATATTGACGGACTGCATCAGGAAGCCGGCAGTAAGCATGTATATGAAATACATGGTTCTGTGAAGCGTAACTATTGTGAAAAATGCGGTGCTTTCTACCCGGCCGAATATATTCTTAACAGTAAGGGTGTTCCTCGTTGTGAGAAATGCGGAGGTATTGTAAAGCCGGATGTGGTACTGTATGAAGAAAGCCTGAGTGAACCGGTATTAAGAGGTGCAATAGCCGCTATTGAAAGTGCCGATGTCATGGTTGTATTAGGCACATCGCTAGTTGTCTATCCTGCCGCAGGTCTGCTCAGATACTTTGGTGGAAAACATCTTGTATTAATCAATCGTGATGCTACGCCATACGACAGTGCCGCAGATCTTGTTATCAATGATACATTCGATCATGTATTTCCAAAACTGCATGTATAAGGAGGAAAATTATGAATTTTTCAGAAATGGCAGATAAAAGATTCTCCGTTAAAAAATACTCTTCAAAACCAGTAGAAAAAGAAAAACTGAACAAAATTCTTGAGACAGCAGGAAAAGCACCTACTGCCAAGAATGCCCAGTGTGTCCGTATTTATGTATTACAGTCTGAAGAAGCTTTAAAGAAAGCCTCAGAAGTCACAGTATGCACGTATGGTGCACCAGTTGTATTGTTATTTACATATGACAAGGATGAAGCATATGTTTATCCGGATCAGACCGAAAGAAATTCCGGCAGTGAAGATGCTTCGATCGTAGCTGTACATGTTATGTACGAAGCGTTGGAACAGGGACTTGGAACATGCTGGATAAACCGTTTCAATCCTGATCAGGCAAAGAAAGCATTCAATCTGCCTGATAATGAAGAGGCTGTACTCTTGATGGATCTTGGTTATGCGGATCCTGCATTCAGGCCATTGCCTCAGCATACAACCAAAAAACCATTAAGTGACATCGTCAGATATTTATAAAGCAATGCGGTTATGCATTGCTTTTTTCAGAATATTCCGGTTATAAAGATTTCAAGACCAATGCCAATCAGTATGACACCTCCTAATATGGATGCCTTATTAGAAAGCTTCATACCAAACTTACGTCCAAGCAAAAGTCCTGCAATACATATGAAAAATGTTACGATGGCAATGATCAGTGAAGCAGAAAAAGCCTGCAGAAGATTATATTCCGCAATGGTAAAGCCTACGGATAAAGCATCTATGGATGTCGCGATACCCTGTACAAACAAAGCACCATGAGACACCTTTGTCTCTTCCTCTGCCTCTTCTGATTCCTTATTACTTAATCCCTCATAGAGCATCTTCCCGCCAATCCATCCCAGCAGGATTAATGCAATCCATGGTATAAACTTCTGGAATGCCTTGAAATAGCTTAGAAATGTATGAACAGCCAGCCAGCCGATCATAGGCATAAACCATTGAAAGAAAGCAAATGTACCGGCAACCAAACCCATTCTCTTTTTAGGCATATCCGGTTCATTCAAACCATTTGCCATAGAAACAGAAAAAGCGTCCATTGCCAGTCCGACACCAAGAGCAATGCTGTTTAAAAGAAATAAAATAATCTCCTTCATTCTGTCCTCCTCATATAAAAACCGGATGATCATATCCGGATTCTTTTATATAAGGGCATAGAATCCATGTATGACCATACGTCATACATGAGTCTCGCCAATCAAGACAGACCAGGCAGATATGCCAGTATGTTGACCTGTCACTCAAGAAGCAGAGCTGACTACTCCCTCACGCTTGAAATATTAAAACAAACAGTAAAGTGGTTAGTCAAGACTGATAATAAAAAGAAGGCTTCGTGCCTTCTTAATTAAATTCTTATTCTTTAGCCGCAGCTTTTTCTACCTCTTCATTAAAGTAATTCTTGGCTTCATCATAGCTCATATTCAGAGCTACCGATAATTCATTAAACAGATAATCCTCTGCTCTTTTTAAATATTCATCATCTACAGAAGCCAGTTTCTTATGCTGTTCCAGTCTGGCCTTGTTACGACCATAAGATGTTTTGATAATGCATACAAGATCTTCCAGCTTGTCACTCTTCAGAAGATTAGCATACTGTGACTTCATATTTGCCGGCTTATTAGCCAGAGTATCAATATCAGGTGTTTCCTTGATCAGTTCCTGGATCTGTTCCTTTGTGACCAAGTCTCTCAGGTGTCCGGCCTTATTAGATACAGGTACCTGCATCTTGGTAGACCCGCTTTCATCATAATATGGAACAAGAATGTAGCATTGTTCACCAGTAAAATCACTCTTGTGTTTTCCTACAATACGGCATACTTCTCTTCTGTAGACAACAACATCATTGACTTTATACATATTCCATCACCTGCCTTTTACATGTTCATTTTAGCATGTTTTAAGGCTATTTTAAAGGTTGCTGACCAGGGTGAGGCACAGGCAGGCACAGGCATTCAGATGATCTGAAGCAGGAAGAATTTCAGATATTCTGTCTCAGGTACGGCCGGCATAACCGGATGATCAAAGGCAGCACCACGCTGTTCAATGATCCGGATTCCTACTCCTGCATCATTTGCGGCATCCACCAGCATGTTTTCAAATTCTTCTTTAGGCATGAAATGAGAACAGGAAGCTGTAGCGAGATAACCCCCTCTTGGTAACAGTCTCATCGCATCTGCATTAATCTCTTCATAGCCCTTTCTGGCATTATGGAAAGTACGCCGTGATTTTGTAAAAGCCGGTGGATCCAGAATAATAAAATCAAAGAACGCATGTTCTTTTTTCAAAGCAGGAAGTACTTCAAAGACATCACCCTGACGCAAGGATATTGAAAGATTATTACGTTTTGCATTTTCCTCTGCCATCTGCAGCGCCGTTTCACTGATATCCATAGCTAATACTGAAGCAGCACCACCCTTAGCGGCATTTAAGGCAAAAGAGCCTGTATGTGTGCAGCAATCTAATACATGTCGGCCTGCAGCTAAACGAGCCACAGCTCTGCGGTTATACTTCTGATCTAAAAAGAATCCTGTCTTCTGACCGTTTTCAACATCCACGTTATAGCAGATGCCGTTTTCACAGATCTCCGTGATACAGGAAGAAGGATGATTATTGCCATACCAGCCCTTGTATTGTTCTAATCCCTCTTTCTTTCTGAGTTCTCCTTCATTACGCTCATAGATGCCATGTATGGTTTCGCCCATAAGAGAAAGCTGAGATAACAAAGCCTGATAAATAACATCCTTGTGCAGCTCGGTTCCATAAGATTCCACTTCACTGACAAGAATGTCATTATAACGATCTACCGTAAGACCAGGCAGCCCATCCGATTCTCCATGGATCAGACGGCAGTCACTGAAGTCATCCCCCATGACATCCTTACGATAAGCAAGTGCGTATTTTACCTTTCTTTCAAAGAAAGCATCATTGTATGTTTCATTGGCATTGTTTCCAAGCAGGCGGACTCTGATCTTTGAATGCTCACTGTAAAATCCGGTACCAAGGTAATTGTTTTTATGTCCGAATACATCTGTAAAAGCACCATTTTCAATATTGTCAGAAGCTTCCGTTATCTCATCTGCATAAATCCATGGATGACCATGACGGATGCTTCTTTCCTGTTTGGAAGTTACGGTAATATGCGGGAATATTCTGTTCTGTTTCATATGTATCTCTTTTCCAATGCGTATAGTATCAGAAATCATGATGTTTATAAAGAAAGAAAAAGGATAAGCATGTAACGCTTATCCTCGTAATGCTTATCTGGTTCCCTTGTCGTAAGGAATACCTTCTGCCTTTGGTGCCGCGGAATTCTTCGAAGAGAATGCCAGGACAACCAGAGAAATAATATATGGCAGCATATTGTAGAACGTTGACGGAATCGGCAGATTTGCAAGGAAGTCAAACTGTGTATAAACGTTTGACAATGCTCTGAAGAAACCAAACAACAATGCTGCTAAAGCAATCTTATGAGGCTTCCACTGACCGAAGATCATAACCGCCATTGCCAGGAAACCAAATCCGGCAACACCTACATCAAACTTCCACTCAGATACACCTGCGGTGATATAGACGATACCACCAAGTCCACCTAAGAGACCTGAAATCAATACACCAGCCCATCTCATACGGTATACGTTGATACCAACAGAGTCAGCTGCCTGCGGGTTTTCACCACACGCTCTTAAGCGTAAACCGAATCTTGTCTTATACAAGACAACATAGCTGATAATAAGAGCAGCTAAGGCAAACAGCATGAACCAGTTGAACTGGAAGCCGCCAAGCTGTACAACAAGCAGTTTCTTCTGATTGATGTACTGTAATGTCGTTGAGACGTTAGAGGCATCCTGAGCTGAGTTAATAGATCTGACAAGAACTGTGGCAATTGCTGTTGCTAACATGTTTAAGGCAGTTCCTACCAGCGTCTGATCAGCCTTGAAGTTAATGCATGCTACGGCAAGAAGAACAGAATACAGAACGCCAAACACAATTGCAATGATTGTAACAATAAGAATCATAACAAATGGATTTGTGACGGTTGAGAACCAGTTCATAGCCAGGGCACCGCCAAGTGCACCCATAACCATGATTCCTTCCAGTCCCAGGTTAATAACACCAGAATGCTCAGAGAAGCATCCGCCAAGAGCTACCAGAGATAATACTGATCCGAATATAATCGTATACTGCAGTAATAATAACATCAGTTCTTACCTCCTTTACTCTCTTCTACCTTCTCTACCTTCTTTTCATGCTTCTTTGCGCCCTGTTTGTTCATAACAGATTTGAAGAAAAGTACAAATCCGCAGAGGTAGATAATAATACCGGAAACCAGATCAGAAATCTGAGAAGCATATCCCAGCTTTGTTAAAGAAGAACCACCGTCTGTAATAGACTGAATGAAGAATGATGCGAAGATTGTTCCAATCGGATGCAGACCGCCAAGGAAGGTAGCTGCGATACCATTGAAGCCCATGTTCGGTACAGATGTCTGGGTTGTAGACCACTTCTGATATCCGGAAAGGAACAGGAATGCTGCGCCTAAACCAGCTAATGCGCCACCAATCGCAAGGGTCAGAATAATGTTGCGGTTTTCCTTCATACCGGCATACTTAGCGGCATCCTTGTTGTATCCGGTTGCCCGTAATTCATATCCGAATTTTGTTTTATTCAGAACAACCCATACAAGAATGGCACAGAGAATTGCAATCGGAATTGCAATTGTGACATTTGTGTTATTCGCAAACAGCTTATCTAATCCACAGGATGGAATTCTGGAATTCGCATATTTGGCATTTAAAGTAACCGTATATGGAGAAGCAGTCTCCTTGATGCCGTCTCTTCCCAATACCATATTGCATATATACAGTGTGATCCAGTTCAGCATGATGCCCGAAATAACTTCACTAACATTGCGATATGCTTTTAAAGCACCGGAAATCAAACCAAGCAATGCACCTGCAGCAGCTGCCGCAATCAGGCAGATATACCAAGGTAAATGCAATGCAATTGCACAATACAGTGAAGCTACAGCACCTGCTTCATACTGACCTGCTGCACCGATATTGAACAGACCAACCTTATAGCAGAAACAGATGGACAGAGCACACATCAGTAATGGTGATGTCTTGACTAACGTATTGCCAAGGTTCTTAATTACTGCCTGCGGTCTGGCTTTTGTCAGAAAGTTCAGAATGACATATTTTATACCTTCTGCCGCATTAGCAGGATTAATAATTAACAGAACAATATATCCGATCAACAGACCGATCAGAATACATAACAGAGAGGATAACAGTGTCTGAACACCCGGTCTCTGCAGGAAGCTTTTCTTTTCGTTGTCCATTAAGCGGTCTCCTTTCCGGTATTCCTTCTCGCACCAGCCATATACAGACCAAGCTCTTCTGTAGTCGTCTTCTTCGGATCAAGTTCACCGACGATTTCGCCTTCATACATAACCAGAATACGATCTGATAGATTCATAACTTCTTCCAATTCCAGGGAAACAAGAAGAATAGCACTGCCGGCATCTCTTTCTGCGACAAGCTGCTTATGAATGTATTCAATCGCACCTACATCCAGACCTCTGGTTGGCTGTACTGCTACAACCAGCTTATGATCACGGTCTAATTCTCTGGCGACAATTGCCTTTTGCTGGTTGCCGCCGGACATACTTCTTGTAATTGTGACAGGTCCCTGAGAGGATCTGACATCATACTGCTTGATCAGCTTATTGGCATATTCACGGATTTCCTTACGTTTTAAGAAACCGGCCTTTGAAGTAAACTGCGGCTGCCAGTATCTTTGCAATACAAGGTTGTATTCCAGTGAATAGTCCAGAACAAGACCATGTTTCTGACGATCTTCAGGGATATGAGACATCTGCGCAGATCTCTCACGAATCGGAGCATTTGTGATATCTTTACCACAAAGCGTAATCTTTCCTGACTTGACTGGCTCTAATCCCGTTAATCCATATACAAGTTCCGTCTGACCATTGCCATCAATACCGGCAATACATACAATCTCACCCGCATGAACGTCAAAGGATACATTCTTAACGGCATTGTTGCCATGAAGCTTGGAAGCTACTGTCAGATTTTCAACAGATAATACCGTATTACCAGGATGAGCAGGCTTTTTATCCACAACCAGCTGGACATCTCTGCCAACCATCATTCTGGAAAGTTCCTGTTCATTGGTATCCTTGACATTTACGGTACCAATGCATTTGCCTCGTCTTAAGACTGTGACTCTGTCTGCCACTTCCATAATTTCATTCAGCTTATGGGAGATAAACAGAATAGACTTGCCTTCCTTGGCAAGATTCTTCATGATCTGCATCAGTTCTTCGATTTCCTGCGGTGTTAATACTGCCGTAGGTTCATCGAAGATCAGAATATCATTATCACGATACAGCATCTTCAGAATTTCTGTTCTCTGCTGCATACCGACTGTAATATCCTGAATCAATGCGTCCGGATCTACCTGAAGCCCATACTTTTCAGAAAGGTCCATAACCTTCTTTCTGGCTTCATTTTTCTGAAGGATGCCATGTTTTGTGTCTTCTACGCCAAGGATAATGTTATCCAGAACCGAGAAACACTGAACAAGCTTGAAGTGCTGGTGAACCATGCCGATGCCAAGATCATTCGCATCGTTTGGATCGTTAATTTGAACTACTTTACCGTCTTTTTTGATAACACCCTCTTCAGCCTGGTACAGTCCGAAAAGAACAGACATCAGTGTTGACTTGCCTGCTCCATTCTCACCAAGAAGTGCGTGAATTTCGCCCTTCTTCAACTGGAGAGTAATGTCATCATTTGCGACAATTCCAGGGAAACGCTTCGTGATGTGCACCATCTCGATAGCATAAGGAGTACCCGTTTCCATGTATATTGCCCTCCTCTCTTTAACTGCATTTAAATGATTGAAAGAATCAAATCACTACTCATAATTATATAAAAAAAAGAAACAGGTTAAAAGATATTCCTGTTTCTTTTTCAGCAATCAGCCCTTGATGGAACCTTCGTCGTCTACTTTGATCTCTGTTTCAGGCATCTTATCTGTTTCATCAGAAACCTTGATATCGCCATCATACATCTTCTTTACCAGAGCCTTGTAGTCATCCTCTGTGAAGCCATCATTCCACTGTGTTGTGCCAAGCTGAACATAGTTCTTGGAAGGATCATCAGAAACCATACCAAGCTTCATGATCTTGCCCTTATAATCATCCCACTTGCCATCTTTAATAGCATCGAGAAGTGTATTAACAGTAGCTGCCAGGCCCTTCATAGCAGATGTAACTGTCTTGCCTTCACCATAAGCATCATCAATTGTTTCCTTCTGGTCAACGTCAACACCAATCAGCTTGCCATTGTCGCCAGAAGCCTCTGCTGCAGAAGTATAAACGCCACCACCGCAGCCGAATACAACCTGTGTGCCGTCTTTATACCATGTGTCCATACGTGCTGTGATATCAGCATCACCATAGAACTGGCCTGCATATACATACTTGATTTCTACATCAGAAGTATTGCCAAGTTCCTTGGCTGCTTCATCAGCACCCTGTACATAACCGAAGCCATAACGGATAACAGAAGCTGCTGCCATACCGCCTAAGAAGCCAAGCTTTGTATAGCCAAGCTTAACAGCCGCATAACCAGCCATGTATCCTGCTAACTCTTCCTGATAAACAGCGGAGAATACATTATCACTGGACCAGCCTTTTTCACCTGAAGCTGTATCCAGATCATCCTGGGAAACGTCAAGAGCGATGAACTTTACATCCGGATAGTTCGGAGCTTCATCAACAATAGCCTGCGCAAAAGCATAACCAGGCATAACAATAATGTTATAGCCATCATCAATAGCCTCTTCAATAGAGGTTTCACGGTCTGAATCAGAATCGTCTGCAGGCTTGTAATACTCAAACTTGCCGCCATTCTTTTCTGCCCATGCCTTGGATGCTTCATAAGTTGTCTGGTTAAAGGACTTATCAGTGATATCACCATAGTCTGTAACCATTGCGATCTTCAGTTCAGAATCATCCTTTGAAGATGATGCATCAGAACTGCCTGCAGCCTGAGATTTGGAAGAGCATCCGACTAAAGATGCAGCCATAACTCCGGCAAGAACTGCTGAAACCAACTTCTTCATTTCTTTCCTCCTTATTATTGAAATGAACGCTGTGCTATTGCTGATAAACATGCATGCAGTAACAACACGTTAAGCATTATACATTAAAAAAAGGCTTTGGAACCAACAGATTCCAAAACCTTTCAATCAGTAAGTCAGATTAACCCTTGATAGAGCCTTCATCATCGACCTTGATATCTGTTGCAGGCATCTTATCTGTATCATCAGATACCTTGATATCGCCATCATACATCTTCTTTACAAGAGCCTTGTAATCATCTTCTGTAAAGTCGTCACTCCATTGTGTGGAACCCAGCTGTACATAGTTCTTGGAAGGATCATCGCCATCGACAAGACCTAATGTTTCAACCTTGCCCTTGTAATCATCCCACTTGCCATCCTTGATTGCATCAAGAAGTGTGTTAACTGTAGCTGCTAAACCCTTCATAGCGGATGTAACTGTCTTGCCTTCGCCATAGTCGCCATCAATGATATCCTTCTGGTCAACGTCAACACCGATTACCTTGCCATTGTCGCCAGAAGCTTCTGCTGCAGATGTGTAGATGCCGCCGCCGCAAGCGAATACAACCTGTGTGCCGTCTTTATACCATGTGTCCATACGTGCTGTGATATCAGCATCACCATAGAACTGGCCTGCATATACATACTTGATTTCTACATCAGAAGTATTGCCAAGTTCCTTGGCTGCTTCATCAGCACCCTGTACATAACCGAAGCCATAACGGATAACAGAAGCTGCTGCCATACCGCCTAAGAAGCCAAGCTTTGTATAGCCAAGCTTAACAGCCGCATAACCTGCCATGTAACCAGCTAACTCTTCTTTATATACAGCTGAGAATACATTGTCACTTGTCCAGTTGTCTTCACCAGAAGCGCTGTCCAGATCTGCCTGGGCAACATCCAGTGCGATAAACTTAACATCCGGATACTTAGGTGCTTCATCTACGATTGCCTGTGCGAATGCATAGCCAGGCATTACGATAACGTTATAACCGTCATCATCAATAGCTTCTTCGATGGATGCTTCACGATCAGCATCGGCATCTGAAGCAGGCTTCTTGTACTCAAACTCTGCGCCGTTTTCTTCGGCCCAGGCCTTGGAAGCCTCATACGTTGTCTGGTTGAATGACTTGTCGGTGATGTCACCATAGTCGGTAATCATCGCAACCTTCATATCTGAAGCGCTGTCTGATGATCCCTTTGCGGTGCTGCCGGCATTATTGTTTTTTGATGACGAGCATCCGACAAGAGATGCTGCCATAACTCCGGCAAGAATTGTTGAAACTAACTTTTTCATTTCTTTCCTCCTTAGTATTGTGAAATGAAAGTTCACCTACCTAAATTTTATTGTAACCGGTTTCGTAATTCAATGAATTGATGAAATTTGTTTTGTGAACTTTTAACACAGAGTGTATAAAACTGAAAAAGAATCTGATTTTATGAAACTTTCTTACAATTCTGATTGTATATCCCGTTTCCTGTACTTGTGCTGGTATAATATGCGGGTGTTTTAAGATTGGGAGGATTTATGGTATTCAGCAGCCTGACATTTTTATTTGCATATCTGCCAATCGTACTGATTGTATATTATGCGGTACCCTTTCGTTTCCGCAATCTTGTTTTATTTATCGTTTCCCTTTTCTTCTATGGATGGGGAGAACCGGTATATGTACTGTTAATGATATTTTCCATATTCATGAACTGGCTTACCGGTCTTTTAATAGAGAAATATAAGAAAAATGATCAGATGAATCAGGCTAAGAAAGTACTGATCATATGTATCATTATTAATCTCGCCATGCTTGGATTCTTTAAATACTGGGATTTCTTTGCGGAGAATCTGAATGCCATAGGTCTGACGTTCATGCCTGTATTGAAGCTTTCCCTTCCGATCGGTATATCTTTCTATACCTTTCAGGCTATGAGTTATCCGATTGATCTGTATCGTGGGGATACGGAAGTACAGCGTAAAGCCGTTAACTTTGGCGCATACGTTACCATGTTTCCACAGCTGATTGCCGGACCGATCGTCAGATATCGTGATGTTGCAGAACAACTGGAAGAACGTCATTCCAATTTAAATCAGTTCAGTGATGGCGTATCAAGATTCATGGTTGGTCTCAGTAAAAAAGTACTGCTTGCCAATAGTGCCGGTCAGGTATGGGAAGCTGTCAATGCCCTGCAGGCCGATCAGACATCTGTATTAACAGCCTGGATCGGCATTGCCTGCTATACCTTTCAGATTTATTTTGATTTCTCCGGTTATTCGGATATGGCTATAGGTCTTGGCAAAATGCTTGGTTTTGAGTTTCTTGAAAACTTCAACTATCCCTATATTGCAAAGTCCATAACGGATTTCTGGCGCAGATGGCATATGTCCCTGTCCTTCTGGTTCAGAGATTATGTCTATATTCCTTTGGGAGGAAATCGTAAAGGCAAGGCAAGACAGTTATTGAATATCATGATTGTATGGCTTTTAACCGGCTTCTGGCATGGGGCAAGCTGGAACTTTGTATTATGGGGTGTCTTCTATGGAGTTGTTTTAATCTTTGAAAAACTATTCCTTTTAAAGAAACTGGAAAAAGCCCCAGCCTGGGTCTGTCATATCTATACCATGGTTCTGGTTATGATTGCCTGGGTATTGTTTGCCAATACGGATATTGTGAAAGCCTTTCATTATCTTGGCATGATGTTTGGTAATGCGGCTTCTTTCGCTAATGGCACAACATTGTATTTCCTGCGGGATAATCTTGTTCTGCTTGTGATATGCATTATTGCCTGCACGCCTGTAGCCAAAACAAAGCTGAACTTCCTTAACCATCCGGGCTTTGACTGGAGCAAGCCTGTACTTGTATTATTCATGTTACTTATATGTACAGCATTTATTGTAGATGGAACATACAATCCATTCCTGTATTTCCGTTTCTAGGAGGCTGTTATGAAGAGAAGAAAAAGAATCGTACAGTTGTTAATGTCATGTATATTTCTGTTATTTATCTATACTTTAACCATTGCCAATCTCTTTGCGCCAAAGAAGGATTTCTCTGATAATGAAAACCGTTCTCTGGCAAAAGCACCTGAACTTTCCTTAAAGAATATATTCGGAGGTAACTTTGATACAGAGTTTGAAAGCTGGTTTACAGATCATTTCATAAACAGGGATACATGGATTGAAATGAAAGCTTCCGTAAGAAAGAATGCCGGAGCTATTGAAAACAACAATGTTTATTTTGGTAAAGAAGGAAGACTGATTTCTGCCTACACTTCGTATGATCCAAAGATACTTGATCAGAACATCAAATATATCAATGATTTTTCTGACACAACCGGTTTAAAGGCAAATATCATGATTGTCCCTACTGCCGCTTATGGAGAGAAGAAATATCTGCCATTTGGTTCTTATAATATTGATGAGAAGCAGCTGCTGAATAATATTGGTACACAATTCAAAAAACAGAATTATATGAATATTGCGGATAAGCTTGGAACCAGTGGTGATTATTACTTCAAGACTGATCATCATTGGAATGCAGCTGGCGCAAAGGTTGGATATGATGAGATATGCCGGGATGTTTTGAATAAGGATCCACAGGAATTTACATATACAAAAGTCAGTGATGATTTTGAAGGAACCATGTATTCACGCTCCGGTGCCTTCTGGACAAAGGGAGATTCCCTTTACAGAATGAATCCGAAAAATGAAAATCCTGTGACGGTAACTTATGAAGATGGAACCACTTCTGATACGATGTTTATAGATGAGAATCTGAAAAAGAAAGATCAGTATACATACTATCTGGATGGTAATCACGCCTATGAAGACATTCATACCTCTGTCGATAATGGACGTACTGCTGTCATCATCAAAGATTCCTATGCCCATATACTGATTCCATACCTGGCGCAGGAATACAGTGAAATCAAGGTATTTGATATGCGGTATTACCGGCAGTCTGTCAGTGCTCAGGTGACTGATCCTGATAATACGGATCTCTATTTCATCTACAGTCTGGATACATTAACATCCGATACAAATTTAGCAGCACTATGGTAAGAATATGATAAAGAAATTAACGTTTAAGAAAATGGGTATCAATGGAGAAGGCATTGCTTATCTGGATCATAAGCCTGTCTTCTGTAGTGGTGTCTATCCTGGTGAAACAGCTTTAGTCGATATTGAAGAAGATAAAGGCCGTTATAAGAAAGCAGTATTAAAGAAGATTACATGGTATTCCCGAGAAAGAATCCGTGATAACTATCCTTATGCACAAGCAGAAGGATGTCCCCTCTTCAACATGCAGTATGAAGCACAGTTAAAGTATAAAAAAGAACTGCTTGCCGAAGCATTATATAAATATGCAGGAGTGAAGAGTCATTTCATCAGGGATATGCATCCTTCCAAAGAGATTTATGGCTACCGCTCTCAATGCAAGCTTCCTGTTTCTGAAGCAGATGGAAAGCTTGTGACAGGAATGTATGAACCCGGCACAAATCACTTTGTCCCGGTTGATTATTCCCGCATTCACAGTAAAGATGTGGAAACAGTCAGAACAGCAGTATTAAAGGCATTGAATCATGCCCATATGCATGCTTATGATAGTAAGACCGGTACCGGCATACGGTATCTTGTCATAAGATCCATACAGGGTATCAGTCAATGTACACTGATTACTGGTAAAGATGAAATCAGTAAAGAAGTCATTGAAGAGATCATGCGTATTCATGGGATGAGCGGCGTATTCCAGTCAGTGAATACAGAAAAGAAAACGGTTAATATCTTTGGCAGTCAGGTAAGAAAACTGGCTGGTGAAGATACGATGGCAATATCCGTACAGGATATTACTCTTCAGTTAAGTCCAAGATCTTTTTATCAGTTAAATGTCTCTCAGGCTGAGAAATTGTATGAGATGGCTGTTCAAAAGACAGATAAATGTCATACATTAGTAGAAGCGTATTGTGGTATAGGCGCAATGAGTCTTTTTGCACATAAGAAAGCTGATCAGGTTATCGGTATCGAATCCATCCCGGATGCCGTTAAAAATGCCGAAGAGAATGCTTCTTTCAATCATATTCATAATGTAAGGTTTCTCTGTGCGGATGCCGCAGATGGATTGTATAAGACAGCTTCACAGACAAATATTGATATTCTTCTGGCAGATCCGCCAAGATCCGGTATGGATCAGAAGATGCTGGAAGCCATTCTGAAGGCAAAGCCAAAGAAGATTATCTATATATCCTGTAATCCTGCAACCTTAGGGCAGAATCTGAATGTCTTAAAGCATCAGTATCATGTAGTGACTGTTATTCCATATGATTTATTTCCGAATACAGCTCATGTAGAATCTCTGACCGTACTTGAAAGAGATAACTATAAAGAAGGACAGGCACATTAATCTTCCTGGAAGACATACCAGTTGATTACTTCAGCGACTGCATCATGATTGCAGTCGTTTTTTGTTATGACATCACACTGATCTTTCATATCTTCGATAGTATTGGCAACCCCTACACCCAATCCTGCCATCTGTATCATGGAAAGATCATTGAAATTATCGCCTATTGCAATTGTGTCTTC
Organism: uncultured Galactobacillus sp.; assembly: GCA_964535445.1. Lineage (GTDB taxonomy): Bacteria > Bacillota_I > Bacilli_A > Erysipelotrichales > Erysipelotrichaceae > Bulleidia. The sequence goes on from CAZHUX010000005.1 coordinate 28,021, forward strand.
TATCGGGATATTCAGAATATGGCAGAGTTTCTCTAACCCGGTTCCTTTGGATACACCTTTATGGTTAAATTCCATATACCGGTTAGATGAAAAAGATACATCCATATCAACCGTCAGATCAGAGATTTCATTTTTAATCCTGTTCAGGTAATTGAAATCCTCATTCATGTAAATGGCTTTCATAATATACTGATCCTTCAGAAAATCGATGGAATCAGAGAATATTTCTTCTACCTGCATGCGTCCGTTCACATATCTTTTTTCATTATCATAGAAATTTCTGACATATACATGATCCAGTGTATAGATATGAATGCATATATCTTTATAGTTTAATCCTCTAAGATACAGGTCTCTAGCTTCTTCAAAGGATATACCCTGTTTATATAAGAGCTTCTCATCTTTATTTTCGGTTATGGCTCCGCCATTAAAAGAAATGACATACTGATGAGGCTTATCATACAGTCCTAATTCCTTCGTTGTCTGATGCACACTGCTGTACCCTCTTCCGGTTGCAGGGATAAATAATATTCCTGCTTCTTCTGCTTTTTTTACTGCCGCAATGGTTTTCTCACCGACATGCTTATCTGTATTTAACAATGTTTCATCCAGATCACTGATAATTAATTGATACCCCATGAGGTTACTCCCTTCATGCCATTATCATATATCCGCATGAAAAACAGAACTGTTCAGATTCTGAACCAATTCTGTCTTAATTCTTCGTAAAGTGCTTTTTAACAGATGCCATATCTTCTATGATTTCTACCGTACCAATATAGCTGCCGTCTTCTCCTCTTACCGGAAGATACAGAATTCTGATAGCCTTACCTGGTAATGGTACCCATCTTTCCATCTTATCCAGTTTACCTGCTTTAAACTGGGAAATCATATCTTCTACAACCGGTCTGATCTTGGCAGGATGACATTCATATACCTTTCTGCCAAGTGTGGACTTTGGTCTTGAGAATACCTTTCCTTCATTGGCATAGAATGTATTGATATCCTGATCATCAATAAATGTAATATCAATCGGCAGGACTTTGAATAACGCCTTTAACTGTCTGATGGTTAATGTGCCGCCATCGAAATGAATCACACCATTACTGATATCTTCATTCTTCTCTTTTCTTTGCGCAAGGATCTGTTCTGCCTCACTCCATGTATCATACTTATCAACGAATACCGGTCCCATTTCCGGAAGATCCTGATAAATGGAAACCCATTCATCTTTACTGAAATTCTCCAATGCCAATGGGAACAGGATCTTTTCTTCTTTATAAATCATTTCCTTGATACGGTCTAACACAGCCAAGATATCCTTCTGCTCAGCTGCTAACCCATTTTCTTCAAGACCTTTGGCAAGTCTTGATACTTCATGCTTGATTTCATCATCAACACCCCACATCACTTCTGATGGACCGGTTACACCATAGTTCTTCAATACCGGCATAATCAGTTCTTCTTTCTTGCTGTAAAGTGTACGTATCTTGCAGAGTTCATTCAGACCATTCTGTACAGCTTCCTGATTTCTCCTGAGTACAGCTGCCCCGATTCCATTTACTAATCTTTCCAAAGCAGCATTTTCTCTGCGCAAGTTAGATACAGGATGACCCTCTGGTATGCCTTCATTCTTTTCCTTGGCCTTCTGTTCTTCTTCTGCCCATATTTCTGCTTCAGTACGTCCATGGAATAAAGCAGAATGCAGATCACAGAGCTTCAAGACTTCACTTGTATCCATGCCATCTGCGATCAATGACTGTTCCGCATCCGCAATCTCATGAACGGAAACGGAAGAAAACTGCTTTACGAAATCCTTGCGTACTTCTTCTACCGGTTCCCCATTGCTTACTCTTTTAATCAGGGTTTTCAAGGCATCTACTCTGTCATCACCAGTGGATGTGTTTTCTGTATTCTCTGAATCTTCTTTATCTTCATCCGCATGAATCACTTCAAAGCCTGCATCTTCAAATGCCTTTACAATCTGATTCATCGGAATTCCCTTAACAGCAGAACCCTTCTTAATCGTCATCACTTTTCCCATAACTTTTAAAGCAGCAGGAGAAGTAATATCCTTAAAACCGAGAGAAACCATTATATCTTTAACTTCAGGATATTCTTTTACAAGTTCTGCGACTGTTTTATCAAGATCAATTACCTTAGCCATTTTATTCACCATTTATCTTTCTTACGAAAGTAATATTAGGTTAAGCTAACCAGTTTATCTGTAACATTTGTTACAAAATAAAAAGATATTACAGATAATTCTGCAATATCTTCATTACTTATGCATCAGAACGTGAGAATCCATTACGCATATGATTGGAACGGATCAACAGGATCTTATCCAGAAGATCATACGTTTCCTTCTTTACGAATTCTGCAATTTCTTCATTTACTTCCGCAAGATGATAGACATCATGAAGCTGATTATAATCCGCATCACCCTGTGTAATCAGGCGATGACCTTCTGACTGTACACGCATTGCATATCTTTCTATTTCCGCAATGGAATCAGAGAAATCTGCATCAGCCATAGCGCCGATCAGACGATTTACCCAATAGAATGACTCGGTTGTGACTAAACCGGTTGTATCTCTGAGATAAGCTGGTGTATCGTTCACATTTGCATAGAATGGAACAAATGCATTGAATACATTAGAACCATAGGCAATCCATTCTACCGCCTGTATCTCTTCTGCGACATATGGTCTTAACTGTACGCAGGAAAGGAAATTGTTACGGTTAATGCCAATCGGACGATACTTGCCGCGCTGTGAAGCATCACCATACTTTCCATATGGATCATATGGTGTACCCTGATAATGAGAAGAAAGAAGATACTTTACATCTTCTACCGTAATCTTCTTTTCAGGTGTAACTGCCCATGGCAGATCATCTTCTTCCGGTTTGAAGTCTGCATTTTCTCCGTCCCATGATGCTGAAGGCATCAGATATCTCAGCATATACCATGCTCTTGGCGTATTGTAGGAATGATCTGAATCAGAATGTGATCCATAGGCATCTCTTGGATTGAATGTATCATCAAAGGAAAGATTCAGATGATTCTTCTCTGTAAATTCTTTTAAATCTGCAGAGCACATGTAATTTTCCTGCCTGCCATAAGCATCGTCAAAATCAAAGGCATCAATACCAAGCTGGTTTGGCATGACGACACATGCATCATCCGGAACTCTTCTTGCCATCCAATGATGACCACCGATTGTTTCAAACCACCAGATTTCATTGACATCCTGGAAGGCAATGCCATTCATTTCATAGGTTCCGTATTTTTCATGCAGCATTCCCAGTCGTTCCACACCTTCTCTTGCGGAATGAATGTATGGAAGTGTGATAGTAACAAGATCCTCTTCACCAATGCCGCCGGGAATCTCAGGCTGATCATCATGTGCCTTTACTTTTTCTACTAACGGATCAGCTGCCAGAACTCTTTCATTAGAAGTGATGGTTTCTGTTGCAGTCATGGAGACATTTGCTTCATTAACGCCGGCAGCGCTCCAGTTCCCCTCATCACTTACTGCATTTGGCATTGCCGTATAACGCATCGGATTATCCGGGAGATCAATTTCCACATGTGATATGACACTCTTATAATGTCTGGGCTGATCTTCTGGTTTTACGACGATGAATTTCTTGGCACTATAGGAACCGGCGCCGGAATCTTCATTTCTTGCGGTCATTGTGCTTCCATCATAGGAGGCATTCTTACCAACTAATAAAGTTGTACAAGCCATAGTACTATATCCTCTTTTCCTGCTGTATTATAACAGACTGGAAGATATCCTGAGTGGCATGATAGAATAAAGAATATGAAAAAAATAATAGTTATGTCTGATACGCATGGCTTAAAAAATGCCGTGCAGTACATTAAAGATACATACCCTGACGCAGATCTCTTAATCCATTGTGGAGATATATGTCTGCCAAAAGACTATTCTAAGGGACTATTCATTGTATGCGGAAATTGTGATGATCCTTCTCAGTATGAAAATGTAAGAATCTATGAAACAGAGGGTCACAGAATTCTGGTAACACATGGTCATATGTTCTTTGACAGCATCTTTGTGAATTACAATGCTTTAGCACGTTTTGCAAAAAGAAATGAATGTGACATTGTATGTTATGGGCATTCTCATATTTATGATGACCGTACAGTAGATGGAATCAGATTATTAAATCCCGGTTCCATGAATGCAAACCGGGATATGAGTAATCCATCATATATGATTCTTACCATCGACGGAGATAACGTCACAACAGAACGCAAAGATTATTTCGGGTTATGAATTTCTGATAAAGACAATGTCATCAATATCATACATACTGATGTTTGTATGATCCATAAATGAAAGTATATATCCGGCTGTATCAACCTTTCTGATACGCCCTTTTTTCTTATGATACATGCCTCCTTCTTTCAGCTGATCTTCGGTAAAATAGGTAACCAGAACAAGCGGATGAAGCGGTTCGTTCTTTAACAGAATCTGAATTTTATGATCCAGTTCTTCTTTTTCTTCTTCTGATAATTCTCTTCTTTTTTCAGTTACCCTTGCACTTTCCCGGATTGCTTCATCATAACCGGTTAAAGCCGCAAATGGTGCGAACTGGGCTGCTCTCTGGTCCATGGACATATGCTTATGTGTCCCGGAAACATGGTGTGGAAGATCCAGCATGTCATCATAGCGGTGTTCATCATTCTGATCTTTACTGATGGTTCTCATGCCTTGTGACCTCCGATCTGGTTGTTTCTTTCTCTTGTAGTAGCGCCTTCTTCAAAATCCATCCCTTTCACAACTGCATTCTTTCCATACTTCTGTTTAATCGCAAGAATTGCCTCTTCTGCTTTTCTTTCTTTTTTCTGATCTGAGTCAGAAGATTGTTTTGTTTCATTGAAAAGATCTGTCTGATGGAAATTCTGTACACCATCCGCATCCCTTACATTGACTGCCGCAATAGTGACTCTTCGTATCTTTAACTGACGGTTTACAATATGCCTGTACAATTGTGTCATCTTCAAACGCATTGTATGGCTGGCTGAAGTCCATTCTCCAAGTGTCACAGTGCCATGGGCCTGCTTCGGTACAGCCCTGCCATACCAGTCAATCGTAATATCCCCATCATAGCCTTCTTCAAGGCTTGACGTATCATAACCAATGGTCAGTACAAGGGCATCTGTAACCTTTTCCTTCTTAACAAGATCCAGAGAAAGCTGATCCGTCATTTCCTTTACTATGACAAGTCCCTGTTGAAAATCATAAGGGCAGGAAAGTACCTGACCGATGCCAAGAGAATGACGAAGCGGTTTATAATTCTTGATCGCTTCCATCGTACATGGTTCATATCCCCAGGCATGATCAATCAGAATTTCAGCATTCACCCCAAACATCTGATACAGAAGATCTTCATTATAATAATTGTGAAAATCACCAATGGAACAGCGGGCAATATCCCCCATGGTAAAGATGCCTTCTTTTTCTAATCTTCTTGCAGTTCCTCTGCCTACTCTCCAGAAATCCGTTAAAGGCTTATGCGTCCAGAGCGTCTTACGGTAAGACATTTCATCTAATTCCGCAATACGCACACCATCTTTATCTGCCGGAATATGCTTGGCCACAATATCCATGGCGCACTTGCATAAAAACATATTCGGACCAATGCCTGCCGTAGCGGTAATACCGGTTTTACTTAACACTTCCTGGATCAGTTTTCTCGCAAAATCATGGGCACTTAATCCATACAGCTTCAGATAATCTGTCGCATCAATAAACACTTCATCTATGGAATATACATGAATATCTTCAGGTGCTATATACTGCAGATAGATCTGATAGATCTTTGTACTGAACTCTATGTAAAGTGACATTCTCGGTACAGCCGCAAGGTAAGAAAGTTGAAGATACTTATCATTCTGTAATTCCACTGCATCCATGGATGATCCGGTAAATGGTTTCCAATGTATTGCCTGAGCCCTGTCCCGGTTAATCTTATCCACTGCCTGATTGACTTCAAATAAGCGTGCTCTGCCCGGTATGCCATAGGCTTTTAAAGAAGGAGATACGGCAAGACAGATTGTTTTCTCTGTGCGGCTTGTATCTGCAACTACAAGATTCGTGCGTAAAGGATCTAATCCTCTCATCTGACATTCAACAGATGCATAGAAGGATTTCAGATCTATAGCTATGTATGTCCTCTGTTTCTCCATGTCATGCATTTTACCATAAAGAAAAGCAGATCATTTTCCAGAAACAATCTGCCATATATATTACTTACAGTTCAGAAGCTTTTCCTTGCCATGGACAAGCTGTGTAATCAATGTGCAGTAAGGAACTGAAATACCATACTGTTTTCCTTTTCTGACAACGGCACCATTGATGATATCAATCTCTGTCTTACGGTGATTCCTGATCAGATCCTGATACATGCTTGGATAATGGGTACCAGCCTGATCAGGTGCAAATGAAGCTATGATATGGTTCACGACTTCTTCCTGATCCAGGTTTACACCTTCCTTAGCCGCAACAGCCGCAAATTCACTGACAATTGTCTTTGTGATTTCATCACTTTCAGGAATACTGCCGTATTCTGCCATTGTGCAGTCCAGAATAGAACATAAGCCATTCACCACACCATTGACACATGCTTTACGCCAGATACTGTACTTTACATTCTCACTGTAAACTGCCTTCAGACCAGCTTTGGCAAAGACATCTACTGTCTTCTTTGCGATTGCCTCTCCTTCTGGCTTCAGATTCTGTATTTCAACATTGCCATCACCATTCAATACCGGTCTGCCAGGTCCGGCCATACCGGCTGTCCACATGGTTACACCAAGCAGAATCTGTTCCACAGGAACATACTTCTTTAATGTATCTTCATGACCAATACCATTCATCAGACATAAAACATATGTATCTTTATGAATCATAGGCTTTAAAGCTGTCATCATGGCATCTAACTGCGGTGCTTTTACAAGTACAACAATCAGATCCTGTTTCATATCCTCATCCGGGATTTCAGATGGTTCATATACCGGAAAGTGTTCAACAACCTCTTTCCCATTCACAGAGGCAACCATACCGTTTTTACGGATTGCCTCTATATTATCCTTCCAGCCATCAATCAGAGTGACATCATTGCCTGCCTGTTTTAAATACAGGCCGAAGCGTGATCCCATTCCGCCTGCTCCAGCAATTGCAATTTTCATATTGTTATCTCCTTTCACTGATTTTTATTATAGTGTTCTCTTTTGCGATTTGTTGTTTTTTACTTCACAGAGTAAAATATTTTCATGCGTTATCACATTGAAAATAACCGTATAAACATAGATACAGGGAATCAATATGCAACCGTTCGTAACTTTCTGAATGATTACAGACAATCCCGCCGGAATCAGTATCTGCTGGTACAGAATCATCAGATTTTACTAGATAACCACCCTGTCGCAAATACGGATACAGCTATAGATGGAAGAATGTTAACAATTGTTCTTTCAGAAGAAAAAATCGACTGGAAACCTGCAGAAAATGTCTGTACATGTATGTATGAGAATCCTTTCTGCTATATCGTCCATAAAGATCCGGGTATCATCATTCATTCTGATCATAAGGATGATATCCATTGTCTGAATGCTTACGCCGCAAGATACCAGTTACAGCATCATATCGATGCACCGGTAAGACCGATTCATCGTCTGGATAAAGATACGGCCGGATTAGTCTTTTACTCCAAGATACCCTTCTTTCAGCCATGGTTTGATCAGATGCTTGCGGAAAAGAAAATAGCCAGACAATATCTGGCTGTCTGTTATGCTATATCGTCCATAAAGATCCGGGTATCATCATTCATTCTGATCATAAGGATGATATCCATTGTCTGAATGCTTACGCCGCAAGATACCAGTTACAGCATCATATCGATGCACCGGTAAGACCGATTCATCGTCTGGATAAAGATACGGCCGGATTAGTCTTTTACTCCAAGATACCCTTCTTTCAGCCATGGTTTGATCAGATGCTTGCGGAAAAGAAAATAGCCAGACAATATCTGGCTGTCTGTTATGGAAATATAAAAGAAGGAAAACATTTTAACAGTCATATGCGGATTGGCAGAGATCGTCACGAATCCGGCAAATACCGTATTTCTTCTACCGGTAAAGAAGCATTTACAGAATTTACCTGTTTAAAAAGAAAAGGACCTTATGTGCTGATCCAGTGCATACTGCATACTGGTCATACCCATCAGATCCGTCTTCATTTAAGTGATTTACATCTGCCTATTGTCAATGATCCATTGTATGGAAAACCTTCTGAAGACTTCAGAAATATGGGATTATGGGCAGAGAAATTATCTTTTCATGATCCCATAACCTTGCAGAAACATACGGTACATGATCTTAACAATACAGATTATGACTATTTCAGATAATCCTGAAGTTCTTCAAAGTGATCCTTCATATCCTCATAACCTAGATGATACACATCTGCCAGGATACTTAAATCTCCCTCAAACCGGTTAATATTAATTGGTTTTGAAGGACATAGCATGAAGATACGCTTTGCGGCATATAACTGGTCTAAAGCATCCAGGGTAATGTTATATCTTGGCGCTTCTTCCAGAAGATCTCTTCTTAACTCCGGATAACCTGCATATTCACGATGAATCAGAGCACGCGGTATTTTCTGTGCATCCTTGCGATAACCATTATCCCTTGTACGAATGACAATGATCTTTTTGAATCCTTCTTTTAGTGCCCATTGATAAGGAATCTTTTCTGCACATCCGCCATCAAGATACAGCTTGCCATCCATTTCCACTGGTTTGGAAACATACGGAACGGTTGCACTGGCAGATACTGCCCTGAAGATATCACTGCATTTTCCTCTTTCAAAATACTCTGCCTTACCGGTTTCGATATTTGTCGCAACTGCGACAAATCTTCTGGAAGGATCATTGAATCTTTCTTCATTCAATGGATAATCTGATGAGATTTCATTCCAGAGATAAGAGAAACCGGTAATGCCATGATCTCTTTTCATGGCTCCTAAACCAATATATTCAGAATCATGACGGAAAGAAAGATTGATGCGTATACTGCGGCCTATCTGACCAGAGACATAGTTTACTCCTGCCATGGCACCGGCAGATACACCAATGGTTGTCTGCATGTTTACATCATTTTCCATCAGATAATCCAGGGCACCCTGAGAATACAATCCTCTGAAAGCACCGCCTTCCAGAACCATACATCCTTCGGTAATACGATTACCTGCTTCACCAAGTGGAAGTTCATTTATATATTCATACTGTTCATTCATAGGATTCAGATCCTCTTATCCTTTTCATACTGCATTAATTTCTTATTCAATTTGTTATAAATATGTTCTCTGAACCATGGCTCGGAAGATTTCTGTACTGCCTCATCTAATGTAAACCAGCCAACAGCACTGTTTTCATCCTGCTTTACAAATACAGGATCGTGCATATCTGCCTCAAGCAGATAGGTTACATTTAAATGCAGATGAGAAGATACATAAGAACCATGCTTGATATGTCCATCTACCGTCAATATTTCTATGGAAAAGATATCTTCCAGCAATGGCTTTACATGCTTAACACCAGATTCTTCCTTTACTTCCTTTATTGCTGTTTTCAAAAGATCATGTTCACCATCCGCATGACCGCCAAGCCAGCTCCAGGATTGATAAATATTATGATATGCCATCAGCACATATTCATGTGTTTTATCACATACCCAGGCACTGGCTGTCCAGTGTGCCATACCATTATCCCTTGTCCATAGATCAAGCCCTGTATCAATCCATTTCAGTAATTCTGCCTTATCTTTTTCTTCCTGTTCATTAAAAGGCTGATATTGTTCTATCTGTTCTCTGATATCCATACTATGCCTCATACTATATGCAGATCTTCCAGCACTCTGGCAACACCGTCATCCCTGCAGTCTGGTGCTACCAAATCTGCATTCTCACGAACATCATCCTTAGCATTTCCCATTGCGACCCCAATAGCGGCAGGTTTGATAAATGGTGTATCATTACCGGCATCACCAAAGGCAATTACATTATCCCATGTCAATCCATATTCCTTTAAAACACGGTTAACAGATGTTGCTTTATTCACATCTTTCAGGAATACATCAAAGCCATGTCTGAAAGACCACGCAAACTGCAGATCCGGTATGCTGTTAACAAATGGCTGAATGATACTTTCATCACCGATGATAAATGTTCCTAAAGGATAACCATGTTTGAGATGATGATCTTTTGTCTTTGTACAATCCAGTACAGATGATTCCCATGGTGCTCCTTTCTGTACATAGCCATCCATGAATTTCTGATGGTTTGCATAGGTAGCGATGCAGTCTTCAAATTTAAAACCGAGCCCTATTCCGTTTTCTTCACAGATCTTTGTGATAGCTTCCATATGTTCTTTCTTCATAGGATGCTTTTCAACAATAGAACCATCTCTTCTTGTAACACAGGCACCATTAATGGTACCAATGAGATCCATAGGCAGATCTTCAAATAGTGAAGGCTGTAAAAAAGTATAATGTCTGCCTGTATTAATCATGACTTTTATACCTTTATCAATCGCTTTATGAAAATCTTCTCTTAACCTTTCAGAGATAGCCTGAGAGCCGCTGGGAATAATCGTGTTATCGATATCTACTACAATAATCTTAATATTTTCCGTATTCATATCCATGCACGAATTATATCATAAACGTGCTATGATAATAGCCGTGCATGTGCCCGTAGCTCAACTGGATAGAGTGTTGGCCTCCGAAGCCGAAGGTTGTGAGTTCGAACCTCATCGGGCACACCTCATAAAAACACACCAGCTTATCACAGCTGATGTGTTTTTTAATTTGTCTCTATCTTATCCTTTTCATCTTTACGATGTGTACCTAAACCGTTAAAGAATGCTTTGCATTGTTCATTCTTGGTATTGTATACGGTTCTGCCTTCTTCCACAGAATGCGTCAGCCATACAGAACCACCGATAATGCAGTTATCTCCTATACAGGTATCACCGCCAAGAATCGTTGCATTAGAATAAACAATAACATTATTACCGATATTCGGATGTCTCTTTCCGCCTTTGACAGGGAAGCCGTTTTCATCTAATTCAAAAGACTTGGCACCGATTGTAACACCCTGATACAGTTTGACATGATCTCCAATGACTGCCGTTTCTCCTACTACAATACCGGTTCCATGATCGATGCAGAAATAGGTTCCGATTTTAGCACCGGGGTTGATATCAATACCTGTCTTACCATGCGCATATTCACTCATAACTCTTGGAATATACGGTACTCTCAATTCATACAGTACATGAGCAATACGGTAAATCATAATGGCATAGAAACCCGGATAGCATAAGATAACCTCTGACTTGCTTTTGGCTGCCGGATCTCCATCATAGATAGCCTGAATATCCGTCATCATTAACTTCTTCATATCCGGCATACTCTCTACAAAGGAAGTAATAATCTGATCTGTATCTGCCTTTGTCTTATGATAGGCATATACGGTATCAATTGCCTTATGAAGCGTTATCTCAGCCTGATTCAATGCTTCTTCCATACTCAAACCATGAAAATGGAAGTAATCCGGTAACATCACTACCTGAATTTCCTTCAAGGCATCAATAATATCCCTGCGGTCTGGCAATGCCTCTGCATTTTTATCATCATGATCGGTAATCTCATTCAGTTGTTTCAGTATATCTGTATTTGTATTTTTCATAGTCGTACGATCCTGTTTTCAATATTATAACTGTAGAATCTTTAAAAGTTAGCTTCATTTCAGCCTTTCTGTATGATGTTTCTTCTTGTTTTCATACAGTTTCTTATCAGCTTCATTTATAAGTGACCTGACACTCTGTCCTTTACCGGTATAAGCACTGATACCGATGCTGAGTGAAATGTCATATGGTGCCTGATCTTCTTCTTTTTTCTCTTTCAGCAAACGATCGGTTTTCTGAAATACAGCATCTATTTCAGAAGGATCTTTTGTTTCAAACAATATGGCAAACTCATCTCCGCCAAAGCGGCATATGACGGCTCTTTTACGAAGCGTGGAACAGGCTTCCCTGAGACTTTCCGCAACTCTCTGGATAGCCTTATCTCCTTCTATATGACCATAGACATCATTGATTCTTTTAAACCAGTCAACATCTATCATTGCCATATACAGAGGATAACTGTGATTATCCATTCTCTTTAAGACAGCGTTGAGGAATTCCCGGCGGTTATTTAATCTTGTTAAAGGATCCTGAGAAACCTGATCTTCTGTTTCCGCAAGAAACAAAAGTACAAGATTAAATGTAATAGTCACACATAATAACGGCAGCTGTGGATGGAAATACTGTATAACACCTGCTATGGCTGGAAGTATCGGAAAAAATATGGCAATTCTTATTCTGTCTTTATTGTCCGTATTATCTGCTTTCGGAAGACTACAGATACACGTCACTTCTGAGGCAATAATATACAGAAGATCTATACCGTAAAGAACCAGGAAGAAAGGTCCTCTTGTATATTCCATGTTCCCTGATAAAGAGAACAGCATTCCCTGGATCATATTTACAATAAGCAGAATATTCTGTAACAATGCCGGTATACCAGTTATTATCAAACCATATTTTTTATTCACAAAAGACACATTGCATAAGGCACATACATAACAATACCAGCGCCAGCACATCATTCCGGCAGACAGGAAATAAATGCTTTTTATCAATATGTACCAGAAAGGACTGAATGCCAGTACATTTTCTTCCAGAAGATTGGCAAACATGTCCGCAATAACATTGAATATAGCCCATGATACCGCAAAAGAAAGCAGTCTTTTTGTATCCTTCTGTACCCCGATCAGACCATGGAAATGAAGGATCATTAACAGAGCTATACAGAATATGTTAATTTCTGTGTAATAAATAACTACAATACTCATTACGCATTATGATAACACGTTTTCAATTCATCATAGCCAATCTCTCATCCAGCAGGTGCATGGATACATGATTGGACATACAGTTTACTTCACCATCCGTATGAATCCAGACCGGTTCTTCGGTACGGATTTCCATTTCTTTTATTCTGCCTGTATACACACCATTGAATTTCACATGATTACCCTTATAGGCATATGGGAATATCCTGAAGAAATCCGCATGGGATAAAGAATCTCCAAAACAATAGTCTAATTTACCATCATTACCTGAAGCATTCGGACAGAACTTGAAACCTCCGCCTTCATATGGTTCATTCATACAGACAGCTAATAACATACGATCAGCTTCTCTTGTTTTCCCATCAAAGGTAATCCATGCCGGAACCGTCTTTTGATGAGCAATCAGTTTTACGGCGACACCGATATAGATCAGTTTTCCTAAATGAACTTTGTTTAATGTTTTCTTTGCTTTGGAAACAGCCACCTGCTGGCATATAGCCGCATCGAATCCTGCCCCTGAAGAGATTAGGAAACGATGGTGTACACAGCCATCTTCAGAAAGTTCTTCGTCCTGAAGAATGTTACTGCGGTTAAGATAAATAACTTCTCCTACATCCATTCTCCGTACGACATTCCCCTGCAGAATCCTTTCGGCATTTTCAATAGCATCTGATGACATATGCAATGCCCTGGCCAGATCATTTCCGCTTCCACATGGAAGAAAACCAACCTTAGTATGTTCAAAGTCCATCAGACTGTTAACAGCCTGATTCATTGTCCCATCTCCACCTGCTATGACAAGATTCCGGTTTTCATGATGACATGTCAGGTTACGTACTATACTGCCGATACTTTCCGTTTCTGAAGAATAGTGAACCGTATAAGGAACATGGGAAGAGCGGAATACGGTTTCTGCCTTCTGCCAGTATTTCAGGGATCTGCCGGAAGCACCGGCAGGATTTATGATAATATCAAACATCTTATTTATCCTCTTTATCAAAGGAGAGCTCTGTATGCTGACCATCTTTAGAGATAACGGTATTCCGGAATATTGCCCTTACCTCATTTTTATAATGCCATGGATCCGGCATAGATGGACTGTAGTGGGTTAACCACAGTTCTTTTACATCAGCTTTGGCCGCAAGTGAAGCTGCCTCCTGCATCATCATATGCTTGTTTAATTTAGCCTTCTCCAGCTTTTCCATATCTCCATACATACCTTCTGTAATCAGAAGATCCGCATGGATGGAATGATCCGTAATAGCTTTAACAGGTCTTGTATCTGTTGCATAGGTAACTTTCAGATCCTTTCTCGCATCGCCCAGTACCATATCAGGGGTATACATATTCCCATCTATCTCAACTGTATTGCCTTTCTGCAAAGTACCCCACAGTTTCATAGGAACCTGATTCTTCTCAGCCTTTGCTTTATCAAAACGCCTTTTCCTTAATAACTGCATTTCATAGCCATAACATGGTACAGAATGCTTTAAGCCAAAGGCAGTAACCAAAAGATCTTCTACCTGAAAGGAAACTTCATTCTTTTTTAATTCAATGTACTTTATATCAAAGGGAACCCATCTGGCAATCTGATAAACTCCCTGCAGTACCGATTCCAGTCCTTCCGGACCAATGATTGTGACTGGTTCTGTACGATCAGCCTTACCCATGCTTAATAAAAGACCGGGAAGTCCTGCCGTATGATCCGCATGAAAATGGGTTAAGAGAATCGTATCTATGTGACGACAGGAAAGTCCCTCTGCATGCAGGGCAATCTGAGTCCCCTCACCACAATCTATCAGCATTTCATGTCCTTCCCAACGCACAAGTAAGGAAGTGAGCCAGCGCTCAGGAAGCGGTACAGTTCCTCCTGTTCCAAGTAATGTAATATCTATCATATGTTTTATCTTTCTTACTCAATGGTATCACAACTATCTCACTGAAACAGCAGATACGATTTACAGGTATGCATAAGAAAACCCGGTTGTCCGGGTTTCCTTATCATAAATCTTTGTAATGTTCATGGGACCATTTTTCAAATTCTTCATCTGTCGCAAGAACAGCATGTGTCTTTGTTAACTGATGAATATGTCCCTTGGTATAATCCACACCTTCTTTATCCTTGTTATATTCCAAAGCTACACGCTTCTTTTCAACAATAGGATTTGGATGTGGGATTGCGCTCAGAAGAGAACGGGTATACGGATGAACAGGATTTGCAAAGATTTCATCTGTTGTACCCGTTTCAACAATATGGCCAAGATGCATTACACCAATTCGATCAGAAATGTACTTAACCATGGATAAGTCATGTGCAATAAAGAGATAGGTTGTGCCCATTTCATCCTGCAGATCCTTCATCAGGTTGACAACCTGTGCCTGTATGGAAACGTCCAGTGCAGAAATAGCTTCATCAGCTATAACCAGCTTAGGATTCATAATCAGAGCTCTTGCAATACCAATACGCTGTCTCTGACCACCAGAGAACTGGGATGGATATCTGGTCGCATGTTCACGGGATAAGCCAACCTTATCCAGCATATTATTGACCTGATCATCCAGATCCTTCTGATCTTTATAGAGATGATGTATTTCTAATCCCTGGGCAATGATTTCCTTAACCTTTTTTCTAGGGTTCAGACATGCCATAGGATCCTGGAAGATCATCTGCATATTCTGTCTCAGATATGCTTCATCATCTTTAGACAGCTTTCCACTGATATCATGACCGGCAAAGATAATTTTTCCTGCAGTAGGATCATACAGTCTGATTAATGCTCTTCCGGTTGTGGATTTACCAGAACCAGACTCACCTACAAGACCATATGTTTCTCCTTCCCAGATATCAAAGCTGATACCGTCTACAGCCTTTGTTGTATAGGTACGGGATATTTTGAAATATTGTTTTAATCCTTCTACATGAAGAAGAGGTTCAGCACTGTAATCAATTTTACTCATGCAAGTCCACTCTCCTTTCTCATCTTGGCTAATCTTTCGCGGAGCTGCTCTGGCGGCTCTACTTTTGGTGCTCTTGGATCACATAGCCAGGAAGCTACACGATGCTTGCCGCCGACATTGTACATAGGTGGTTCAGCCTTGTAGTCAATCGCAAGCGCATACGGGTTTCTTGGTGCGAAGGCATCACCCTGAATTCTTTCCAGAAGGTTTGGCGGTGTACCAGGAATTGCAAACAGACGCTTGGAATCCGTATCTGTATCCGGCATGGAAGCTAACAGGCCCCATGTATACGGGTGACGCGGATCATAGAAGATTTCATTGACATCACCTTTTTCAATGATACGGCCGGCATACATGACATCGACATAGTCCGCAACCTTTGCGACTACGCCAAGGTCATGAGTAATGTAAATAACCGAAATGTTATGTTCTGTCTGCAGTTTCTTGATTAATTCAAGAATCTTTGCCTGAATGGTAACATCCAGTGCGGTAGTAGGCTCATCACAGATCAATACATCCGGATTGCATGCCAAGGCAATCGCAATGACAACACGCTGACGCATGCCGCCGGATAACTGGTGCGGATATTCCTTGAATCTCTTTTCAGGATTTTCAATACCTACTTCTTCCAGAAGCTTCAAAGCTCTTTTAGCAGCTTCATCCTTGCTTACTTTTTCATGAAGTGTTATCGGTTCCATGATCTGCTTGCCAATCGTCATGGTTGGATCAAGCGAAGTCATCGGGTCCTGGAAAACCATGGCAATATGACGGCCATTGAAACGATAACGGATTTCTTTCTGTGAAAGCTTGGTCATATCGACCGTTTCTCTTTCACCCTTTTCATTTGTAAATGTGTATTCAATACTGCCGGAATCAATCCTTCCGTTTCCGGCAAGAATACCCATGATAGTCTTAACCGTAACTGATTTACCAGAACCAGACTCACCGACAATGGCAATTGTTTCACCCTTGAACAAGTCCATTCTGACACCACGGATTGCATTGACCCTTCCGGCTGATGTTTCAAAGGATATATTCAGGTCACGGATTTTCAGAACGTTATCTTCTTTACTTCTTTTTTCTGACATGCATAACCTCCTCAGCTCTGTTTCTGGTTAGGATCAAACGCATCACGGATACCATCCGCAAACAGGTTGAAACTCAACATCAGTAAAGCTAATACAATAATCGGGAAAATCATGATAAACGGATGAACCGTCATGGATTTATATCCATCAGATATCAGGGAGCCCAGAGAAGCTTCCGGCGCCTGAATGCCTAAACCTACGAAGGAAAGGAATGCTTCGGTAAAGATTGCATTAGGAATAGAGAACATGGACATGATAATCAACTGTCCGAAGATGTTCGGCATAATATCCTTGAATATAATTGAGAATGATTTGGCACCTAATGTTCTTGATGCAAGAACATATTCAGATTCCTTTAATTTCAGCATTTCTGCACGGGCAATTCTGGACATGCCGATCCATCCCGTAATCATTAATGCAAAGATAATCGAAATCATGCCGCCAGGCAGGATTAAGGAAAGTAATGTTACTGCAACAAGTGTAGGAATACCATTCAATATCTCGGCAATACGCTGCATGATCATATCAACCTTGCCACCAAAGTAACCGGAGATAAGACCATATGACATACCGATGACAATATCGATAGCTGCTGCTACAAGTGCGATGATCAGAGAAACTCTGGTACCTTGCCAGACTCTTGTAAACAGGTCACGGCCATTGGTATCTGTCCCAAACCAGTGATACAGACTGTTAAAGCCCCTTTGTGCATAAACATTGACACCCTTCTCTACGCCATTGAATATCCCAAGTTTTTCAAGACCCGGAATACGTGGAGGCAGAGACTGCTGTGCCTGCTGAATATCATTACCGTTGTAACCTGAGAACATTGGTCCGAATATGGCAAATAAAGTAATGATGATAATGATTATGGCACCAACTACAGCACCTTTATTCTTCTTAAAGTGCATCCATACATCCTTTGCATAGGATGTCGTTTCATAAACCTTATCTGTCAGACGTTCATCACGCTGTACGAAGACAAAATCATCTGCCGTAAAGTCATCCACAATTTCGTTTGTGAGAACCGGTTTCTGTGTATGAATTTCCGTCATATCAATTGTCCCCCTTTGCGACACGAATACGTGGGTCAATGACACCATAGAGAATATCAATGATTAACATCATAACGATATACATAGCAGAATACACAAATGCACAGGCAATAACAACGTTATAGTCATTAGACTGAATCGCCTGAACCATCTGCATACCAATACCAGGAATACCGAATACCTTTTCTACAACCATGGATCCGGTTAACAGGTTAACAAGAATAGGTCCCATAATTGTAATTAAAGGAATCATTGTATTTCTCAATGCATGATGTATAATCAGATCTTTTTCCTTAACACCCTTAGCCTCAACAAGCAGAATGTAATCAGATCCAAGAACATCAATCATTTCAGATCTGGTAAAACGGGATACATTTG
Source organism: uncultured Galactobacillus sp. (assembly GCA_964535445.1). Taxonomy (GTDB): domain Bacteria; phylum Bacillota_I; class Bacilli_A; order Erysipelotrichales; family Erysipelotrichaceae; genus Bulleidia. The sequence continues at coordinate 46,498 of CAZHUX010000005.1, forward strand.
CCATCGGGAACATTGCCAGGGCAATGGTAGGAAGAACAGATGAAACATATGGTTTTGCGGAACTGTACAGGATCGGTGCCCATTTCAGTTTAAAACCTACGAAATAAGCCAGTAACAATGCGAAGACATAAGAAGGAACAGATACACCGATAATCGATATAACCGAACACAACGAGTCTATCCACGTGTTATGGTTCAAAGCAGCTGCTATACCAAGCAGAAGGCCTAAGATAGCACCAAGAATGAATGCCTGACCACCAATGCGGATAGAAAGCAGTAAAGGCTGAGCCAGCAGACTGGATACACTTCTGTTTTTGGCAAGGACATAAGAAACGCCGAGATCGCCATGAAGCATATTGCCCAGATATTTAAGAAAGCGTATAAAGAACGGCTGATCGAGTCCGTACTTAGCATATAATGCAGCCTTCTGTACCTCTGTCAGTTTTTCATCGTTGAATGGAGAACCAGGCATAAAGTCCAGCATCAGAAACAACAGGAAAATAATGACAACGAGCGTCAGAATACTGATCAGAATACGCTTTATGATATATTTTGACATATTGCAAATCCTTTCTAATCAGATAAAACTAACTGATAAAACAAGTAATAGAGCGGTTGCCCGCTCTATTACAAGGTTTTGGCATGAATCACATTAAGCCTTTTTTACCATATGACGATAGTTATCAACACCGGCATTGTGGAATTCAATTCCAGATACCTTAGGGTTGATCATCATAGCGCCGCCGTTCTGGTAAATTGGGCACATTGCATAATCATCAAGAAGCATCTTTTCAGCTTCAACCAGGTCTGCCCAACGCTTCTCAGCATCTGTGGAATCAGCACCTGTTTCAGCCTTATTCATTAATGCATCGTAATCGTCATTATAGTATGTAACGTTCTTAGCATCATAACCAGCTGTATCGGACTTGAACAGATCAAGGTATGTCTGTGGGTCTGCATAGTCTGGTCCCCAACGAGTCAGACCAAGCTGATACTGTTTTGTATCTCTGGAATCCATAGCATCCAGTCTAGCCTTCTTTGTTGTCTGATTCATCTGAATTGTGATACCAGGTAATGCCTTCTGGATCTGATCCTGCAGGTTCTCAGCTACAGCCTTAGAAGCTTCGGAATCTTCATAGATCAGTACTAATGTAACATCTCCGCCAAGAGCTGCCTTAGCCTTTTCATATGCTGCCTTAGCACCATCTGTATCTGCTTCAGGCTTAATTAATACACCAGCTGTATCACGGTAATCCTTGCCATCTGGTCCATAAGCGAATTCCTGAGGAATGAATCCTTCTGCAGGAACAGAACCGTCTTTCAGAACATCATCAGTAATTGTCTTACGATCAATTGCCTTGAAGATAGCTTCACGCAGATCCTTGTTCTGTAATGGTTCATATGTTGTGTTGTAGTCAAGTCTCCAAGCATAGCCAGTCAGACGAGTTGTGAATCCCTTTTCACCCTTGTAAGCATCTACCTGTTCAGAAGCAAGCTTTACAACATCCATTTCACCCTGCTGGAATGCCAGCATAGCTGTCTGTGTATCCTGCTGGAACTGGAATGTAACCTTATCAGTCTTGATATCGTCAGCGTTCCAGTAATCCTTGTTCTTTTCAAATGTATAATGGTTGCCCTGTTCCCATTCTGTCATTGTATATGGGCCGCAATAGATCAGGTCATCAACACCGCCTACTGCATACTGGTCACCCTTTTCCTCATAGAACTTCTGGTTAACCGGGAAGAAGGATGGGAATGCCATCAGACCAAGTAAGAATCCGCAAGGCTGATCCAGATGTACGACGAATGTCTTGTCATCTGGTGCTTCAACACCTAATTCAGACAGATCCTTTGTACCGGCTGTAACATCGGCTGCGTTTGTAACGCCGATTGTTGTCATAATGAAATTATATTCTGATGCAAGATCTGGTGATACCAGTCTCTGCCAGCCATAGACGAAGTCTTTAGCAGTCAGATCATCACCATTGGACCATTTCAGTCCATCTCTTAAATGGAATGTATATGTCTTTCCATCTTCACTGACATCCCAGCTTTCAGCTAAATCAGGCTGAGGCTGTCCCTTGTCGTCCAGTTCTGCCAGACCAGATTCACACATGGTCTGCATGATAAATGAGTTGCCATCGGTTGCTACATCATAGTCCATTGTTGTCAAGTCAGCATCCAGAGCTACTGTAACGCTGTTGTCGGACGAAGAGCCCCCACCGGCTGTACTTCCAGAGCCGCCGCCGGAGCAACCAGCTAACATAGCTCCTGCCATTATAAATGCAAATGGCTTTTTCCAGTTCATAGTATTTCCTCCCTTCAAGAAATATAATTGTATTTTATTCACCATGTAAACACATTGCAAGTTTTTTCAGAGCTCTTTCACCTGAAATTGTAAATATATACACCATAAAAATGTAAGATGTTTCATAAAAATATTTGTTTGTGTATCAGAAACAACTGCATTAAATGCATAAACAAAAGAAAAAACAGGAGTTTTGTACTCCTGCCGCAGAACAGTTGTTTTATGATTCTGGCTTTGCACAGATAGACCATTTCCAGTCAATGATATCCTTCTGCATTTCATCATGAACCAGCTGTGCATAAGCTTTTGCGCCTTCCTCATTGGGATGAAGACCATCCGACATAATCCATTCCGGATGCTGCACAGCTTAATATGAACAGTATAAAGAGAAAAACTGCAGTTTCCTGCAGTCTTGTTTAAGGGTCAAATATTCTTGATGATCTCTGAGATTTTCGGCATTAACTGCTGTTTTCTTGAAATAATATGCGGATCAAATCCAGAGTGATCATCAAACTTTGTTTCAATGATATCTGAAAGTACATAGGATAATGGTCCATAGTAGACAAAGAGACTTCCTTCACCCATGACGTCTGTAAACAGCATAACCATTAAATCCAGTTTATATTCCTGCTGTTCTTTTTCCAGATTCTTCTTAAATTCAGGCAGGATCTTCTGTACTTCTTCCATATGTGAATAGTTTGTCTGACCTATTGCAAATCTGAATCTGCCGATTTCATAAGTCTTCAGGTCACGGTTCAGAATCTCATGCGGTGTAGAATCCTTTAATGCTACAGAAGCACCAAGCATTTCTCTTGCATAGGCATCCACATCCGTAATACCTGCTCTTCCGGCTAACCATTGTACGGTTGTTCTGTCTTCTTCGGTTGTTGTCGCAGATTTCAGATTCAATGTATCAGAAAGAATAGCACTCATTAATAATCCTGACATATCCGCATTAGGCAGTATGTTATGTTCACGATACAGAGTCGTGATAATCGTACATGTGCATCCGCATTTATGATTACGGTATTCTATCGGCATGCTTGTCTGTACATCACCAATATGGTGATGATCAATGATTGCGACGATATCCGCATCATCAATATGGTTGATGGTCTGATTCTTCGCAGAATGGTCCACCAGTGCAAACTGTCTGCGTCTGTAGTTTCTGGTATGATATCTGGAAACACCACCTACAACATTGCCATCATCATCTAATACCGGATAAGAGCGCACCCTGGAATTATTCATCTTGGCAGCTACATCTTCAACATATTCATTCTCATTAAAGGTAATGAGTTTCTTAGTCATGATCTGTTCCACACTGTAGCATTCTGTGATTACTCTTGCCGTATGCATGGTGTCATTAATGGTTTCAATAATGGCACAGCCTTTTTCCTTTGCCATTTCAAGCACCTTTGGATCAACATGAACACCACATGTAATAACAAGACATCTGGTTCCCGCATCTAACAGCATCTTCTGGGTATCGGCATTGGAGGAAAGAATGGCAATACCATCTTTCAGAACATAGCCTGATGCCTCTTTACCATCTAATGTAATGACATGTACGATGCCATTTGTATGGAAGTTTTCAGGTTCAAAGATAACTTCTCCCCCTATTGTTTTGGCAATGTTGCTGCAGCTGGCTGTCGCAACCAGGCTTTCCAGATCTGCATCCGGATGAATTCTGACACTGGCCAGGTTGGAAGTCGTACAGATACCGCACAATCTGCCATTGTCGTCTGTCACAAACAGAGAACGGTTCTGCGTCTGTAACATCAGATGCCAGGCATGATGAACGGTTTCATCATGAGGAATACTGGTTGGCTGGTCAAGATCAATGTCCTTTAACATTGCTCTGGCATCAGTCAGTAATAATGGATTTTCCTGATGAAACTTCTTTAATATAAACTTTGTTTCTTCGTTTAAAGGTCCCTGACGGCAGGCAACTGCTTCATGACCTGTTTTATTCAGAAGGTCAGCATACGTAATAGCCGCACAGATAGAATCACTGTCGGGATGCTTATGACCAGTTACATAGATATTGTTATTCATGTGTTGTCTCCTGCAGATATTGTAAAACAGAAAAAAGGAATGATGAACATTCCTTTTCCTTAATGTGTCAGAATTTCATTGCCTGTTTCTGTAATCAGGATTGTATGTTCCCATTGTGCAGAATCAGAACCATCCTTTGTATAGATTGTCCATTCATTGTATGGATCGATTACTACATCAGGCTTACCGGCATTGATCATCGGTTCAATTGTAATAACCATGCCCGGTACAAGAACCATGCCATGATGCTTTCTGCCAACATGAGATACAAACGGGTCTTCATGGAATTCAAGACCTACACCATGACCACCTAAGTCTCTTACAACGGAATAGCCCTTGCTGTGGGCATACTTGGCAATAGCATAGCCGATATCACCTACGGTTGCCCATGGTTGTGCTGCCGCGATTCCGATTTCAAGACATTTCTTGGTTTCTTCAACAAGCTTTAATCTTTCTTCTGATACATGACCGATGCAGAACATTCTGGATGCATCTGCATAATAGCCATCTACGATTGTTGTACAGTCAACATTGATAATGTCACCATCATGAAGCTTTCTGTGACGGGCAGGAATACCATGACATACTTCATTGTTAATAGAAGTACATACACTCTTCATAAAGCCTTCATAATGTAATGGTGCACAGATTCCGTTATGTGCCTTTGTGTAAGAAGACACGATATCATCAATTTCCTGTGTACTCATGCCATCATGAATCTGTTTTCCAACTTCATCCAGAACACCTGTGTTGACGACTCCGGCTTTGCGTATTCCTTCAATCTGAGTTGGTCTTTTGATCCACTTGTCATCAATGACTTCTTTGTGCTTTCTTCTTAAAGATTCCATACGCTCATGTACATGAGCAGGTATCGGTTCTTTTTCATCAATTTCAGCACATCTCTTTTCGTCCATATTCTATCTTCTTTCTATTTATCCGTACTGCCGAATCCATACGTACGCTTGCCTTCAGCTGAATCATCATCTGTTATGCCAAACGGCACAAAGACTCCCTGCACCATGCCGGCACTCTTATCAATATGAAGTACCTTGTCACAATGAGAATCATTTGTAATTCTGCACATAATGTGACCTTCATTATCCGCATCATAATAATCTGCATCAATGATTCCAACTGTATTGTCTAACTGCATGCGGTACTTGAAACCAAGGGAAGATCTTGGAAACAGCATCAGCACCCAGCCAGATCCCATTTTAGCACGAATTCCCGTAGGTATCAGAACAGATGCACCGGGTTTCAGATCGATATCTACAGGTGCATAAAAATCATAACCTGCTGATCCGGCTGTTGCTCTTTCAGGAAGCCTGAGGCTTTGATAAACAGCCTCAGCATCCCCTGCTTTAACAATGTTGTTCCAGTCTTCTGTGAACTGCTGAAGACTTACTTTTTCAAAATGTCCTGCTGTATTCATAAAACTCCTATACAAGATGACGCATCAATGCTGTCACAAATTCAGCTAAAGCTGTTTCATAAGGATACAGGGTCATCAGTGTATTCTCTGAGAAGAACTGATGATCCGGATATAAATTACCATGAATGATTTTGGTTATGATTCCCTTGCGATCCAGGTTCTTTGTATATTCCGCTAACTCCGAAGGATTGATTGTTGGTCTCCAAACATAGTCTTCATCCGCTGCTTCCGCAAAACATGCAAGGATAGCATTCTTTGCGTCTTCTATGTTCCATACCTTTGTATCATCCAGTTCGGCGCATTCCATCAAGGCATCTAAAACACCATAGAGATACTGTATTGTGGTCAGATGATCCGTATGAAGCTGTTCTTTCAGATGATCGGTGATAACGTGTTCTCTGCCGAATCTTTCATTAATTCCTGAAGCATAATAGATCTTTGTCTCTAACAGCAGAAGATCCCGATAGCATTCATACAGATAAGAAGGCAATGTAAATGGATAGAATGTATACCTTTCTCCAACATACTTTCCATAAATCTTCATTGTATCGTTGTATCCGAGTTTCTTCTCTTTCTGCATCAGTTCATGATCGAACACAAGGAAGTTCGGTAGTTCTACATGCGGATGAATGTAATGAATACGATCCTTATCCACATAGAGATCATGACTAGGAGATGGTCCCATCTCAATACCGATGATCTCATCTGCCCCCTTCTGTAAGGCATAATCCATCGGGAAATTATCAAAGTAGCCGCCATCTACATATTCCACCCCATCAATTTCTTTTACCGGGAAAGCAGGATAGGCAGATGCTGAAGCAATCAGCCAGTCACGGCCATTCTCTTTCATCATTTCCTTACTGACAAAAACACCGGAGTGATCCTTCTTTAATGCGGTAACACATCCAAAGTCTATATCTGAAGCAAAGAATTTATCCGGATTATAATATTTATCCACCATATCATAAAAAGGATGGACATCTATGCCGCCATTCTGTACATAGTATTGTAAGGTCGGCACAAACTCATCCCGTGACCTGAAAATATTTGTCAGGGAAAGATCATTCGGCACAAAGCCATTGACTATCTGTTCGGCAGCCAGATGATCATACATATCATTCATTTCATCATAATCTTTCTGTACTACCAGAACTGCATTCAGGGCACCAACAGATACGCCTAATACCATATTCCAGTCATCTTTGCCTAATTCTCTTAATGCCTGTATAGCACCTGCCTGATAAATACCTCTGGTTCCTCCACCAGCCAATACCAGTGCTTTTTTCATACATATACTCCTTCCAGAAAGATTTTAGCATGATGAAACCAGGAAAGAATATAACACCATTTGAAATATGTCTAAGTTAGGCATTTAAGATTAATGAGAGTATAATCATAAAGGCATTACGGAGGCAATTATGAAACTAAATACAGCAGTATTCTTCGGCGGAGAATCCGTTGAACATGAAGTCAGTATTATTTCAGGCCATCAGGCAATGAAGGCACTGAATCCGGATAAATATAATGTGATTCCTGTATATGTTGCCAAGGACAGAAAGCTTTATGTTGGTGAAGCTCTGAATGATATGAAGAACTATACAGATCTGAATGCATTAAAGAACAAATGCACCCAGGTTATGTTAGTTAATGAGGATAACAAGGTCGTTATCAAGCCAGTTAAAACAACGATGTTTGGTAAGAAAGAACTTGGCACAATTGATGTGGCAATTCCGGTTATGCATGGCACAAATGGAGAAGACGGCACCATTCAGGGGTTCTTTGAGATGCTGAAAGTACCATATGCAGGATGTGATTTATACGCCGCTGCAGTTGGTCAGGATAAGGTATTGCAGAAACATATCCTGGCAGATAATGATCTGCCTATAACAAACTGGTTCTGGGTATATGGCAATGAAATAGATGATCATAAAGATGAAGTACTGCGTAAGGTACATAAGCTGATCTATCCGGTTATTCTGAAACCTGCCCGTACCGGATCATCTGTCGGTATCAGCATTGCTCATAATGATGAAGAATATCTTGAATGCTTCGAAGATGCCAGACAATACGATGAAAAGGTTATTACGGAAAAAGTAGTCAAGCCTATGATCGAACTGAATTGTTCTGTATTAGGAGACTATGAAGATGCTAAAGCTTCTGTCATTGAACAGGTAGGCAGTGTATCTGGTGATGAATTACTAAGCTATCAGGATAAGTATCAGGGTGGTGGTAAAGGTGCCAAAGGAATCAAGAGCGGCTCCAAGGATGCCGGCATGGCATCTACTGCCCGCATCGTTCCTGCACCTATCACTCCAGAACAGACAAAGCTTGTACAGGATCTGGCTCTCAAGACATTCCGTGTCCTTGGTGCATCAGGTGTATGCCGCATTGACTTTATGATGGATGCCGAGACAAAGACAATCTATGTCAATGAAATCAATACCATCCCTGGTTCTCTTGCCTTCTATTTATGGAAGGAAGAAGGCATGAGTTTTACTGCTTTAATGGATAAGCTTGTAGATCTTGCCTTGCAGAGAGAAAGAAGAAGATCCAGAATGACCTTCTCTTATGATACAAACCTCTTAAGCACATATTCTGAAAACAGTGCCAAGGGTTCAAAGGGATCAAAGATGTAATGTAATGCCTGCATAAAATCATGCAGGCTTTTGTTTACTCTGATAGAATATATACAGAAAGAAACAGAGGTATTTAAGTATGTCTACACCACATAATGAAGCAGAAAAGGGACAAATCGCCAAATCCGTATTAATGCCTGGTGATCCCCTTCGTTCCCGTTTTATCGCTGAAACATTTCTGACTGATCCCAAGCTTGTAAACAATGTCAGAGGTGTTCAGGGTTATACCGGCTTATGGAAAGGAAAGCCTGTAACAGTTATGGCATCCGGTATGGGTATGCCTGCTGTAGGTATTTATTCCTATGAACTTTATAAGTTCTATGATGTTGAAAACATCATAAGAGTTGGTTCAGCCGGTGCTTATGTTCCGGAGTTAAATCTGTTCGATGTTGTTATTGCGGACAGTGCTTACAGTGAATCCACTTATGCCAGAGAGCAGTGCGGCTATGAAAGTGATGTTGATTATCCATCCAGGGAATTAAACAGAAAGCTTGAAAAAGCTGCTGAGGATCTTCACATTCCTGTACATGAAGGCTGCATTCATTCTTCTGATGTTTTCTACAGAGAATCTAATGACTACCGCAAGAAAACAGATGCCCATCATTGCCTGGCAGTTGAAATGGAAAGCTTTGCCTTATTTTCCAATGCAAGAGTACTTGGCAAGAATGCCGCATGCATCCTGACTATCTCGGATTCCTTTGTTCACCCGGAAGAGACAACCCCTGAACAAAGAGAGAAAAGCTTTACCGATATGATGAAAATAGCATTGGATGCCGCAATTATGGAGTAAACAAAAAGAAGCTTCGGCTTCTTTTTTATATGATCTGAAAATGTTTTAAAGCATGTATCAGTCCCTGCTGATCAATAGAATCAGTCACATAGTCTGCTGTCTTCTTTAATGCTTCATCACCATTGCCCATGGCAATGCTGTGACCTGCTTTCTTAAAAGCAGAAAGATCATTCATGGAGTCTCCGAAAGTCCATGTATCAGATATGTTTACATGAAATATATCAGCACTTTCTTTAATGCCTGAACCTTTATTAACACCATGCAGTGTAATTTCACCAGCTGCTATACCATCTTTTCCAAAAGATGTATTTGTTTCTACAAAGTCAATTTCTGATGGTTTATGTCTTTCCCATTCATGCATATGTTCAGGTGTATCGAAGCACACATCTATTTCAATGATTTCTTCTTTCTGCCACAAAGAAAGAGGATGGAAATGATTGCTTTCAAGCCAGGTATGAACATCTTCTTTCTTAACACCATGCTTTTCAATGGCTATCTCTTCCATCATTTCCAGTTGTCCTGAAGATCCATAGCTTTCATAAGCAGAAGAAAGCATGATACTGCCCTGATACGTTTCTGTAACATCATGTATCAGGTTCTGAATGATAGGGAATGGTATGACATGCAGTATCATGTCTTTTCCTTCAAGAAGGACACCTCCTCCATCAGAAAATACATAACCCTCCATATTCAGATCCATGCAGTTGGAAAGACCGCTTAAATTGCGTCCTGATACTATCATCGTATACCAGCCGTCATCCTGTGCCTTTCCTAATGCCTGCTTCACATCATCATCGCATGATGCTTTTCCATGTGCACTGTCCACCAGGGTACCGTCTACATCAAAGAACAGGATGCTTTTTTTAAAAAAGGATGGTGTCATGCATCATCCTCATCATGGAAACCATCCCATACAGGTTTACCTGTATATTTCTTAGGTGTCACTTCACCTCTTAATACCTGTAAAGCTGCCTGAGCCATGGCATCCTGTTCAAATTCACCCGGATAGGAAACAATCGGTGCAATCCATCCACAGTCTGCCTGAATCGTATCTACTACGCCAGGAATTCTTAATAAGCCGCCAGTTAACAGAATTGCGTCTACCTTACCCTGTAATGGTGCTGCCATCATGCAGATCCACTTGGAGCACTGATAGATCATGGCCTCCCATACTCTTTCAGCTTCTTTATCTCCTCTTCTGATTCTTTCATAGAATATCTTGGAAGAATCAGATGTTCCAAACCAGGAAGACAAACCACCCTGTTGTGAACAGAGATCTCTGACCTCCTGCTTGCTCTTTTTATCCCAGAAGTAATCCAGTACATCAGTAACAGCCATAGACCCCATGCGGGTAGGTGTGAATGGTCCTTCACCTCCACCGGCATCGTTACCATCAATCATGCGGCCATGTTTATGAGCAGTAATGGAAATACCACCATCAATATGAGCAATAATCAGATTCAGATCTTCATAGTTCTTACCAATAGACTTTGCATAATAGCGTCCTGTAGCCTTGGCATTGAGAACATGTGCTGTTGCTCTTCTGTAAACTCCTTTGACACCTGTAATTCTTGCCTTGTCACAAAGTTCATCTACAACCGGCGGATCAATGGTCAGACAGATGCATCCATACTTTCTGGCAATTTCTTCAGCCATCTGTACACCAAGCATAGAAGAATGATAGAAGTGTCCTTTGACTTCCTTTGTATCTTCAATCAGCTTATCATCTACTGCATAGATGCCGCTTTCACATGCATAGCATGGACCACCTCTTCCGACAACTGCATCAATGCCTGTTAAATCAATGCGGGAATCCTTTAAGAATCTTCTGACCCCGAACATTCTGTAATCCAGCTGGTCATTGATTGTCTTGTATTCCTTTAACTTTGATGAATCATGGAATACGCTTCTTGAAACAATGCATTTCTCATTTTCAAATAAAGCTACCTTGGTAGAAGTGGAACCGGGATTTACTACAAATACTCTGTATACTTTTTCATCACTCATATTTATTACCTCAATCACCGTGTTTCATATTAACGCGATTAACAGCGAAAATAAAGAAACATCATACCTTTTATGTTCATGATTTCTTGTACAGATTTTATTAGAAGCGTATGATTAATGAAGATAAAAGCGTAAGGAGATAATTGTATGCTGAGAATTGGTATGCTGACAAGCGGCGGTGATTGTCAGGCACTGAATGCAGCAATGCGCGGTGTCTATAAGGTTGTCACCAATAATGCAAAGGAACCGGTAGAGTTTTATGGATTTGAAGATGGTTATAAAGGTCTGATGTATGGTCATTTCAGATTATTAGGAGATAATGATTTCTCCAATATTCTGACAGTAGGAGGAACTATCCTCGGTACATCCAGAGTACCTTTCAAAACCATTCATGAACCGGATGAAAATGGGCTGGATAAAGTAGAAGCCATGAAACAGACATATTACAAGCTGCAGCTGGATTGCCTGGTTATGCTTGGTGGAAATGGTTCTACAAAAACTGCAAATTTACTAAGTGAAGAAGGATTGAATGTCATTACCCTTCCGAAAACCATTGATAATGATCTGTATGGTACGGATATGACATTTGGTTTCCAGTCTGCCGTAGACATTGCGACAAGATGTATTGATGAAATTCATACAACTGCTTCTTCTCATGGACGTGTATTTATTGTTGAAATCATGGGTCATAAAACCGGATGGCTGCCGCTAAATGCAGGTATTGCCGGTGGTGCGGATATTATTCTGTTACCAGAGATTCCATATGACTTAAAGAATGTCATCAATGTCATTGAAAAGCGTGATGCAGAAGGAAAGAGATTTACGATCATTTCCATGGCTGAAGGCGCAATTTCCAAGACAGATGCAAAACTGAGTAAGAAGGAATACCGCAAGAAACTTGAAAAGTATACATTCCCTTCTCCTTCTTATGAACTGGCTGACAAGATCACAAAAGCAACTGGCCGTGAAGTACGTGTAACAGTACCTGGTCATATTCAAAGAGGCGGAACACCGGATGCCTATGACCGTGTATTCGCATCCCGCTTGGGGGCAGAGGCAGGAAGACAGATCTTAAAGAAGAAGTTTGGCTTTATGGTAGGCTATAAAAACAGAGAAATGGTATATGTACCATTAAAAGATGTTGCCGGTAAGTTAAAGACCGTAGATCCAAATGCGAAGATCATCAAGGAAGCAAAGTTATTAGGCATATCCTTCGGGGATGAATAAGTTCTTATTAAAAAAGTGACCAGAAGGTCACTTTTTCCGTTTTCCAAAGAACTCTTTGATGATTTTATGGAGTCTTTTCCATTCATGCTTATTCATATATGCCGCAATGTCATTAACGAGATTCCAGCTTCCTCCATCCACAAATAACAATTGCCGCAATGGCATCACTCTGACGGATTCATCATCACCAACACCATTAATATGACCATATTTGACCACCAGATGGACAAACCAGTTAACAACTTTTCCAAGTTTCTTCTGACTTAATTCCCCTATTGTAGAATCCGCATTAAACGGCTTCATCTCTTCTTCATCCGGTATCTTCTTACCAAGCATTTTTTCAAAGTCTGCTTTTCTTACCTGCAGGCCATCTTCTTCAACATGGAAATACTCCGTTTGAATTGTACTGTACGGATCCGTATTACCGGAAAGATAAATGTCTTTACTGCACAGTACTTCTGAAACCGAGGCACATGCCATAATGGTATAGGTTCCTTCTTCCAAAGACATCTGATGCATTCTGACATCGTAGTATTTCAATGCATCTTTGTCTGTTGAAACAGTGACTTCTTTCTCTTCTCCTGCTTTCAGATAAACTTTATCAAAACCAATCAGCCGCTTCTTTTCACGGGCAATTCCGGATTCCGGCATACTGGCAAATATTTCGATAACATCTGCGCCATCCCGGGATCCTGTATTCTTTACTTTCACGGTTATCTGAAGGTTATGGTCTTTCGGCTGCACATGCATATCCGATACTGAAAAAGATGTATAGGATAATCCATAACCAAACGGGAAACATACAGGAATACCAAAGGTATCATAATATCTGTATCCGGTGTATATTGCTTCACGGTATTGAACACTATGTACATACTGACTGAAGTTATGATAAGAAGGATTATCTTCAGCTCTGTATGGCCATGTTTCCGCAAGTCTTCCAGATGGATTGACATCTCCATACAGTAAAGATGCACAAGCCTTTCCTAATTGACAACCGGCTAAATACATTAACAGTATGCCTTTTACATCATTTACAAACGGCAGTTCTACCGGTGCCCCACACTCTAGTACAATAATGACATTATGGTTAACTGCAGCGACTTCCTGTATTAAAGATAACTGATCCGGTGGCAAAGCCATATTCTTTCGATCATAACCTTCGGATTCAATACCTTCCGGCAATCCGCATACAAGAATCACCCTGTCCTTACTCTGTGCAAGAGATACAGCTCTGTTACGTAATGCTTCTGTATCATCAGAACCATAACCTGGTTCATACTGGAAAGAAATATCTCTTTCCTTTAATGCCATATAGAGATTATCTTCGGCATATGGAAGAACACTTGCGGAACCAGCCGCACCCATTACCGGTTTTTTCGCAAAAGCTCCGATTAAAGCAATGCTTTCTTCTTTCTTTAAAGGAAGAATGTTATCTTCATTCTTTAATAATACAGCAGATTGTTCCGCTGCTTTTCTTGCAAAGGAAAGATGGGCATTACGATCATATGACTTTCTTTCATAATGAGAACATTTATCAACTGTATGCAGAAGATATGTAATATCCTGATCCAGCTGTTCTTTCTTTAATTCTCCATTATCAACTGCTTTTTCAATGCATTCCTGAATACCGATATCACCACCAGGCATCTCTAATGATAATCCAGCAGCAGCTGATTTCGCCGGATCAGAAACAGCACCCCAGTCAGATATGAAAGCACCATCAAAGCCCTCTTTTCTGGCTTCATTCATCAGTTCTTTATTTTCTGCACAATAAGTACCATTTAAAAGATTATAGGCAGTCATGATTGTCCAGGGATGTCCCTCTCTGATTGCAATCATGAACTGCTTTAAATAGATCTCGTGTAATGTACGTTCATCAATGATACTGTCTGCGACAAGTCTAGCAAATTCACGGGAATTTCCGGCAAAGTGCTTCAGAGAAGTTCCGATACCCTTGCTTTGAACACCCTGAATGTAGGCCGCAGCTGCTTTTCCGGATAACAATGGATCTTCAGAAAAATATTCAAAATTACGTCCGCATAGAGGAGAACGCTTATGACAGGCACCCGGTCCAAGAATAATATCGAT
>CAZHUX010000006.1:0-52463 GCA_964535445.1 uncultured Galactobacillus sp.
GAATATGGTCCATATGACATCATTCATGCCCATATGATGTTTCACAATAGTATAGTATTATCTATTGCGAAGAAATATGGGATACCTATTACTGTTTCTCATGCACATAGCACTAATGATGGAGGAGTATCTAATAATCCTTTAATAAGAATTATTAGAGTTATATACATAGAAAGAGCTAGAAAAATAATAAATGAAAATTCCGATTTTTTAATTGCATGCGGAGAAGACGCAGGAAAATTCTTATATGGTGAAAATGAGTATAAAAAGCGTGGTTATTTATTAAAAAATGGAATTGACATAAAAAAGTATAAGTTTAATGTGTCTGTTCGCAATCGAATGCAATCAATGTATAATTTAAAAGACAAAATAGTTTTTGGCTGTGTTGGACATTTTGAAAAAGTAAAGAATCATCAATTTTTAATTGATGTATTTCAACAGGTTCATAAGAATAATTCTGACACAATTTTGGTACTTTTAGGTGACGGAAAGCTTAAAGAAGAAATACAAAATAAATGTACCAGGATTGGATTAGAAAATTCTGTTATATTTACCGGTAATGTCAACAATGTAAATGAATGGATGCAGTCTATGGATTATTTATTAATGCCATCACTCTATGAAGGAATTCCCGTTACATTGATAGAAGCTCAAGCCTCCGGACTAAAATGCTATGTGTCTGATCATGTGTCAACTGAACCTAATATTACAGGTTTATTGCGCTATTTGCCATTGAATCAGAAAATTTGGACTGATGAACTTTCCCAATGTACCTCGTATAATCGTAGCACAGACTATACGGATATAATGAAAGAAAATGGATATGATGTGGAAAATAATGTGATAGGACTAGAATATAAGTACTATGAATTACTCGATCTAAAAGGAATAAAAGTCAAATGAAACTAACTTTATATGAAGATAAATCTCACATAATCTTACTCTATATGTTTGCTTGCTTTGTATCACTTATCCCCAGTGTTTTTTTACAGGATCAAGCTCAAGAAATATACTTTGGATGGGCAGCTATTATAATAGGAGTTTTGACTGAATTTTCATATATATTAATAAGTAAAAAGATCATTACTTTTGCAAATATTTATCTGATTTGTTTATTTATTTTTCATTTTGGACAAGTAGTGATTAATGGTATCGCTTTAGACTATACGTATAAAAAACTAAGTGTTTTAGAAGCACTAGGGAGTAGCTTATATACACGCGCAACATTTTATAGCTTAGCTTTTTTTATTATATGCTCTATTACTATCTTGATTATAGAATCTCGAATTGTTATAGAAAACTGTGTAGACACATCGATTCAATCAAATAATATTAACAAACAATTATTTTTGCTTGGATTTGTGATCTTCTGTATTTCCTTTCCAGTAAATCTTTGGATTAGTGTTCAAAGTCTTAATGCAATAGCTTCGGGTAATTATTTTGATACCTTTGAGGTTCCTATCTCAGGAATACAGTCGGCTATTTCCTCATTTTTAATAATCGGTATTATTCTGATTATGCTATCTTTATCAAAAAAAAATTTTGCATTATTTACAGTATATTTGCTTAGTGTTGCATATTTTGCATGGACTATGTTGAGCGGCGGAAGAGGAAAGGCGGTAATTGCTATAGTACTTCTCACATATATCTTTTTTAAGGAAACAAAAGTAACATGGTGGAAAATTCTCCTTTTTTTAACAGCTGCCTTTTTTGGAATGTACATGTTGTCAGCTATTTCACTAATAAGAGATACAGGCGCTATTACTCTTTCAAGCATTTCGAATGTTAGCAAGACTCTTAATAACCCTTTTTTTTCGACTCTTGACGAGTTTGGTAGCACTTTGCAAACTGTTGGTTGGTCAATGAGGTGGGCAAAGAATCACTTTTTTCGATGTGGATTAACTTATTTAGAAAGTCTATTGAGCATATTTCCAAATTTTGGAGGAATTTTTGAAAGCATAAATAAAGACGCTGTTTTTACAATACAATTGCAAGAAGCTTATATTGGTGGTTCAGTTATTGGTGAGGCCTATTTCAATTTTGGGTATTTAGGAATCTTTATGGCTGTTCCGATCGGAGTTTTAATAGGAATAATTTCTAATAAATTGGATTTTTTATTCAAAATGAAGAGCTATTACGAAATTGCTTATTATGTAATGCCATGCTATGAGGCATTATGGTGGATAAGAGATAGCTTTCAATCGATGTGCAGAAATGTGGTTTGGGCAGCTTTACTTATTTATGCTATTAATTTTTTCGTGGTTCATATTAAATCAAACCCTTCTCATAGAATATTATTTAAATTATTTAATTGATCATTTGAGACATACTTTACATGATGACATATAGTTGTAGCTAGAATCCTGAATATGATTATCTCAAAGGAAGGAAATCAATATGCCTGCTGCGACAAGAAAACACAAGAAGATTACTATTATTGAATCACCCATTGATGATACGTATGCCGTAAATTATACTTTGATGCGGTATATCCTGAATAATGAATCGGTGATGAATGTGACTCTCACCATTGTCATCTAATTGCTGGAAGGGATAGGGTTTGGCAATGCGATGATTCTGGTCATAACGATACTTTTTTGCAGTATCGATTTTCAGGAGGATAATTTGAATTGTACAAGCTGTTCCTGATTTTTCCTCCTTTCTCTTCCAATAAAGGAACTAGTGGAATCAAAATGAGCATCACATTAGATGTAAACTAAAAGACTGCGTTATTGCTTTGTTGGAAATGCAGAGCACTGATGGCACCCTCTGATTCCGGAAGAGTATTAGATTTCATGTTTTATAAAGCAGATATAGCTTATGTGAAATCAGTACTAAAATCCCTAGTAGGAGCCGAAAATGGAACTGAAAAACAGTCATTTATTGCAATCCTTTCTATAGGAGAGGAAATGGGAAATTCGCATAACATCGAACTGTATCCGATACCAACGGATAACAGTGAGATGACAAATAAGTTCTTAAGCAAAACCATAGTTCTATTAAAAACAAAGTTGTGAATACAGATGGCAAGACTTCTTTTAATACTCTTAAAGACAGAATCACAGTTAATAATAAAAGTATAGATTATTCAGATAAAAAGCACCGATCACGCTGGTTGAAACCAGGATCGGAGATGTAAAGAATCAGATTACAGATATGTCAAAAAAGGTTTGATGGCAAGAACATAGAATAATTCTACGTTGCTACCAGTTCTGTAAAGGCAATTATTAGATCATTGACTAAAGGGTATTCAATTTCTGACTTTACTTAACATTTGTCTGCTGTCTATTAGATAAAAATATCTTAATGGCTAATAGTGCTAATAGTGTTAATAGTATTGACATGCATGAATTTTTATCAGTGTCTTGCTTTTCTTCTGTACTTGAAAATATGATAAATATGCATGTCATAGTAAGCACCTTTTTCCCTTTGCCTTGAAATCGTGACTTCTGACATCGGCCATCTGATTTTGATGGTCAATAGCTTTAAATAACATTATTTGGCATCTTTGAAAATATAAATAGTTAAGGTAGGTAATAAATAAAGCTTATGGAAAATACGATGCTTTCTGTAATTATTCCGTTTTATAATTCCTTGGAAGCTCTTCCAAAGTGTATAGAATCAGTGATTGCGCAAACTTATAATAATATAGATATTTTATTGATAGATGACGGTTCAGAGGACGATAGTTTATTAGTAGCCCAGAAATATGCAGATATAGATGAACGCATCAAGGTATTTCATAAAGAAAATGAAGGAGTTTCATCCGCTAGAAATTATGGAATGGATAATTTAAAAACTCGTTACTTTTGCTTTATTGACTCAGATGATTATGTTGATCAAAACTATTGTAAAGATTTGATGAGTTCAAATGCAGATATTGTAATTTCTGGATTTAAAAATGTATATTTCGACGGTATAAGAAATTGCCATTCATTATCATCTGATGGATTACAGCCTATAGTGTATTATAATAATAATTTCAAAAAAATATTTGATAATAATCTTACAAATTCTCCATGTATGAGAAGGTTTGATCAAAGAATTTCTGAAGGTTTGCGTTTTAAAAAAGAACAATACATTGGAGAAGATTTCATTTTTAATCTTGATTATATAAATAAGTGCAAAACTATTGAACTAATAAATAAGGAAGATTATTTCTATGTCCATCTAAAGAAAACCGCAACAGGGACATATCATTCATCTGATTTATTGGATCAAGTTAGACTTTATGATAGTATTCTTAATTATTCGAAAAAACATAATATTGCTGATGGTAAAGATGTTGCAGACGAAAGTATTTGTTTAGGCGGATTATACAGTATTAACAATTTGTATTATAGTGATGAAAAAAATAAATATAAGAAAAAAGAAATATATAAATGGTTAAATGAAAGACGATTTATTGAAGGGTGCTCTAAAAGTGAAAGTCTTTCCAAATACAATCAGATGCTTTGTTTCTTTTGCAATCACAGATTTAAAAAAATGTTTTTTTTCATGTTATTTGTTAAGAAAATTGCCAAAAAAATCAAAACCATTTTAAATGGCTTCTGTTTATATTGGTGAATTAAGTTTTTGATAAAAAATAAACACAGAGAGATTCTTATTATGAAAATATTTGCTTTTTATTTACCGCAATTTCACGAAATTCCAGAAAATGATGAGTGGTGGGGAAAAGGGTTTACAGAATGGTATAATGTTAAGAATGCTAAGCCTTTATTCCGTGGTCATATACAGCCGAAACATCCTTTGGACAATAATTATTACAATCTTCTTGATAAAAAAACAATTGAATGGCAGACAAATTTGATGCATAAATATCATGTAAATGGAATGATTTATTATCATTATTATTTCAAAGGGAAATTACTTCTAGAAAAACCCGCGGAGAATCTTTTGAAAGATAAAAACATAAATCAACCATTCTTTTTTTGCTGGGCTAATCATGATTGGAAGAAAACATGGAACGGCTCTCAGGAAATGCTTATGAAGTTAGAGTATGGAGACGAAGAGGATTGGGAAAAACATTTTCAATATTTGTTACCTTTTTTTCGAGACATAAGATATGAAAAAAGAATGAATATGCCCCTTTTTATGATTTTTAACTCAAACTTCAAAGAGAAGGAGAATATGTTTCAATATTTCGATAAGCGTTGTAAAGATTATGGGTTTAATGGAATTTATTTAATTGAAACATTCTCGCTAGATCAGCACGATTCTATTGAGTATGGAATTAATAAATTTAAAAAACAATTATCATCTGTTTCAAAAAAAATTTTCTTTAGGGAATATAGCACGGCTAATTCAATATATTATCATACGAGGAAAACAGATTTAATTCAGAAATCCATTAGAAAATTATCATCAGTAACTTTTAGGATATTAGGAAAACCTAAATATGTATATAGACTTTCTGGTGACAAACTTTACGAAATTATGATTAATGAAGAACCGTATGGATCTGATTACATTCATGGCTGTTTTTTCGAATGGGACAACACTCCAAGGCACAAGAGGAACGGAGTTGTAGTAAATCCAGTGTCTAAAAAGCTCTTTTTTGAATTTATGAACAAAGCCAAAGACGATGACTATGTTTTTGTTAATGCATGGAATGAATGGGCAGAAGGGATGGTTCTGGAACCAACAGAAGAAGAAGGTTACAAATATCTGAACTGGATTAAAGAATGGGTGGAATCAGATCAATGTTGAGATTTATAAAGTCTAGATTAATACGAGCAAGAAAAAATAAGGAATGGAGAAGAAAAAATCCTAACAATTCTACAGTTTGCGTTAATCAATTTGATTTTAACAATGTTATTGTTGGTGATTATACTTATGGAGAACTAACCGTCTTAAATTTTGGAAAAAACGAACATCTGTACATAGGTTTCTTTTGCTCTATTGCTTCTGGTGTTGTTTTTTCGTTGAATGCAGATCACCCTACAAATAGAGCTTCAACATTTCCTTTTAAATCTAAAGTGCTTGGAATGAGTATGAATGAAGCAGGATCTAAGGGTGATATTATTGTTGATGATGATGTCTGGATTGGGCAAAATGCAATAATCCTATCGGGTGTCCATATTGGACAGGGAAGTGTAATTGCAGCAGGAGCAGTTGTAACTAAGGATGTACCTCCGTATGCAATTGTTGGAGGAGTACCCGCCAAGATTATTAAATACCGCTTTTCCCCTGATGTGATAGATGTGCTTCTTACTATAGATTATAGTAAATTGACTAGTATACTTATTCAACAACACGTAGATGATCTTTACTCGTCCTTAGATAGTTTGAATGTGGAAGAAGTTCAGAATCGGATCAAATGGATGCCTAAGAAAAATGATACAAATAAATGATGATTATGATTATGCCGGTGAGAATAACGATACCAGTCATCAGCTCTTCTTTTGAATAAAAGAATAGAAGACAATAAAGCCGGATCCTATTCATGTAAAGTGAAAAAGTCAGTAACTGATTGAATAAACAGTGACTGACTTAACCTGCATGAACTGCAGGTTCATCTCTTTCAGACAATATGATGATAAACGAATCACAGAAAAGTCTCTCAGCTTCTTATGAAGAAAAAGAAAACGATGATACAGCCAGCGTAAAAAAACTGCGTTCAAAATGTGCTAAAGAAGTGTTGATTTCAGATTTTTCATCAGTTACAGCCGAAATATAATCGCATACTGTACTTGAACTGTAAGGAATCATAAATGAAAGTAGAACGGCATGCGTTGAACCGTCATTACAGCGGACACGTGTAATATCTACAGATATTTTATAATCCATAAAGATAAGAGGTCGGGAGTAATGGGTATGTCTGCTTAAGGATTGAAACCTGCCATTAGATACTTTACTAATATCAGGATGATCAAGAAGTTTAAGGATCATCTCTGTATAAACAGAATGAACAGCTTGTTCGATAAATCTTTTGAAATATCACTGTTGTGATTTTCAATATAGTTTCTGACTTTCTCAATAAAATCGGAAACTAAGCATTCAATCATAATCATGAATTGTTATAATAAGATCGGCTGACAGAACTGGCGCGTGGTTGTAAAAGTATATCGGCTATTTCTTTTTATCAGGATCTATATCCTTTCTAAGCAGATCATAACAAAATGGACAGCTTAATAACATAGCTGCCCATATTTTGATTTACAGATATAACCAGACATTGTAGGGTTTTATCCCTATGATCTTTTAAAGCCTATAACAAACTCTTACTATTTTGGATATCTAATTTTAGCTGCTTACTAAAGAAGGTATTAATGCTTCTAAATCCAGTAAATATGTATAATCTTTAAATGTCTGATTAGCTAATTGATTATCAGTTGTCAGTAGAGGTCTTCAAACTGTACAAACCTGTGCTTAGTTGATAAAAATGTTATTGTCCATGGAAATTAATTAGCACAAATTGACGTCGAGATGATTGTTTAGGTCATCCTGCATTGATGCTACCACTATTGATGTCATGAAAGAGGGAGGCGTAAATTGCAACCGTTAGTTAGTATTTGCATTCCAACATATAATCGTGCTGATTGTTTAAGGCAAACATTAGATTCTGTTATCAATCAGAAAGAATTTTTGGATGGAAGAGTAGAAGTGGTTATCAGTGATAACGCTTCTATGGATGAAACAGAAAGTGTTGGGGAATTATATTCTAAAAAGCATGAAGGAATATTTTATTATAGAAATATTCAAAATATTGCTGATAAAAATTTTCCTATTGCACTTAGTCGAGCTCATGGGAAATTGCGCAAATTAAACAATGATACAGCAGTATTTAGAAATGATGCATTGTCATATTTATGTGATATGGAGCAGAAATATGATCAGGGAAGACCGTTATTATTCTTCTCAAATGGCTTAACTATTGACCAAGATAAAGAAGTAATTAAAGATCAGGTTCTTGATTTTTCCTCTTTTATGAGAACAATTTCTTATTGGGTTACATGGATTGCTTCATTTTCAATATGGGATACAGATTGTAAAAATATTGGTTCTGATTTTGATGGGTGCGAATTACGGTTGTGGCAAGTGAAGAAGATATGTGAAATAGGTTCTTCTAAGGACTCAGTTGCAATATGCAATCAACATATTATTGACAGCATTGCCCCACCAAAAAAAGATATTAGTTATGGTCTATATCATGTTTTCTACGAAAACTATTTTAAGATAATAGATCCTTATGTAAAAAATGGAGCGTTATCACAAGAAACTAAAGATTTTCTAGAAAAAGATCTTCTTTTTAATTTTTTCCCTGATTGGATAATTCAGTGGGAAATGAATAATAATGGTCTTCAATATTCAGAAACAGAAGATCTGAAAAAATTAGTATTTAATCAATATAAGAACAAACCGTATTGGAATGATTTTCAGAAAATGTACAATAAAAGATTGTTTAAATGATCCTTATGTAAAAAATGGAGCGTTATCACAAGAAACTAAAGATTTTCTAGAAAAAGATCTTCTTTTTAATTTTTTCCCTGATTGGATAATTCAGTGGGAAATGAATAATAATGGTCTTCAATATTCAGAAACAGAAGATCTGAAAAAATTAGTATTTAATCAATATAAGAACAAACCGTATTGGAATGATTTTCAGAAAATGTACAATAAAAGATTGTTTAAATGTAAGAGTAAATCTTATGTAAAAAAGATATTAAGAAGAGGTTGAATTAATGTCCGGTGATCAGCGTTCAAAGTCAGGTGTGGGCAAAAATACAGTTTACAATACAATAAAGACAATATTTAGCATAATTTTTCCTCTTATAACATTTCCATATATTACTCGAGTGTTAGGGGTCGAGAATGTGGGAAAAGTTAATTATGCGAGTTCTATTGTCAGTTATTTTACTTTAATTGCGGGGCTCGGAATATCGACATACGCAATTCGAGAGTGTTCAAAAGTAAGAAACGATAAAGAAAAACTAAGTAATACTGCTTCTCAGATTCTTTCCATAAATATTATCAGTACAGTCATATCTTATGTTGCATTATTCATTACATTACTATTTGCGCGAAAATTAGACCCCTACCGTGGCTTGATTTTAATTCAATCGGTTACTATAGTATTTACAACTCTTGGCGCTGACTGGTTAAATCAGGCGATGGAAGATTTTAGATATATAGCAATCAGAACAGTGTCTTTTCAGATTGTTTCTCTTTTCTTAATGTTTCTTCTTGTCCGTAAACCTGATGACTACATTAAGTATGCTGCAATCAGTGTTTTTGCAGCCAGTGGTGCCAATGTTGTAAATATGTTTTACAGAAGAAGATTCTGCAAAACACGTTTTACTTTAAAGATTGACTGGAAGAAGCATATAGTTCCTATATTGCTCCTTTTTTCAATGATCCTTTCACAAACAATTTATACTAGTTCTGATACGACTATGCTTGGACTGATGAAGGGAGACGTACAGGTTGGTCTGTACAGCACTTCAGTAAAAATATATAACATGGTTAATACCGTTGTTGCTTCTATAGCTAACGTTGTAATGCCTGAATTAGCTGCCTATTTTGCTGTAAAAGACTACAAGAATATAAATCGTGTAATTCGATACGCATTAAGCTTTATAGTTACATTAGGAATCCCATGCTTAGTAGGACTTAATGTTATAACTGTTCCATTAATTTACACAGTTTCGGGACCGGATTATGTTCCGGCATCTTTGTCATTACATATACTAAGTATTGCTTTAGCCTGTTCATTTATTGGGGGATTCTTTAGTAATACCATCATGCTTCCAAGTGGGAGAGAAAAGTATAGTTTACAGGCAAGTATAATAAGTGCAATTATCAACTTTGTTTTGAATTTACTGTTGATTCCAAAATGGGGATTAAATGCAGCTGCCGCAACTACAGCTATTGCTGAATTTGTAGGTATCTTTGTTGTCAGTCGTCATGTGGAAAAAGAAATTAAAATTGATCGGCTTTGGGATATATTCAAGGGACCAATTGTTGGGGGTATAGCCATTGCAATAATCGCGTTTGTTATAAGGATGTTTGTAAATAATAATTACCTTATAACACTCTTAACTATTTTGTTAAGCATTATTGCATATGCATTAATTCTCTATATATTTAAGAACGAGTTTTTTATGAGATTTATGAAGCCTTTGACTGCAAAAATTAGGAAAGGAAGTAATTCGTAATATGAAAGTAGTATTATTAGCTGGCGGCTTTGGCACCCGTATTTCAGAGGAGTCCCAGAATAAGCCCAAGCCAATGGTTGAAATAGGTGGAAAACCTATTTTATGGCATATTATGAAGGAATATTCCTATTATGGCTTTAATGATTTCATAATATGTGCCGGTTATAAACAGGAATATATTAAAGAATGGTTTGCTAATTACTTTCTTTATACATCTGATGTCAGATTTGATTATTCAGATGGAAAAGGTACAATGCATGTTTTGGAAACACATACTGAACCTTGGCATGTAACAGTTGTAGATACTGGGTTATATACAATGACAGGTGGACGCATTAAGCGTATACAAAAGTATGTAGGAAATGAAACTTTCTTTATGACTTATGGAGATGGGGTCTGTGATGTGAACATACAGGAGCTTCTTGATTTCCATAAGGTACACAAAAAAATTGCTACACTAACTGCAGTGCAGCAGGAACAGCAAAAAGGCATTCTGAATATCGGCGGTGACAATGCAGTAAAGAGTTTCAGGGAAAAGAACATTCTTGATAGTGCACCGATCAATGCAGGATACATGGTTCTTGAACCAGAAATTTTTAATTATTTAACAGGTGATGATTGTGTGTTTGAAAGAGAACCTTTAGAGAAATTGGCGGAAGAAGGACAATTAATGTCCTATAAACACAAAGGTTTTTGGCAATGCATGGACAATGTCAGAGAAAAAGATATGCTTGAAAAGTTGATCCAGGGCGGAGAAGCTCCATGGATTAAGTGGTAATTCATTTAATTTTATAATGTAGGGGGAACGATATTTTATATGTGGAACAGTGAAAAAGAGGCAAGAGAACAGATAAAGTCTCTCGTTGGTGATTATTATCATCAATTTAAGGAACAGGAAACAGATCACAGTAACTTTAAACCAGGTGATCGCATTTCTTATGCTTCACGTGTTTATGATGAGAAAGAAATGCAGAGCCTGACAGATGCAATGCTTGATTTCTGGCTGACTACTGGGAGATTTGCAAATGAGTTTGAACATGATTTTGCAAAGTGGATTGGTGTAAAATATGCGCATTTAGTCAATTCCGGATCTTCAGCAAATCTCATTGCCTTTTCTGTGCTGACTGCTCCAGAACTAGGAGATAGACAGATTAAACGTGGAGATGAAGTGATTACAGTAGCATGTGGATTCCCTACAACTATCAATCCAATCCTGCAGTATGGTGCAGTTCCAGTATTTGTAGATGTAACTGTTCCTCAATATAACATTGATGTTTCCAAGCTAGAAGCAGCATATAATCCAGGTAAAACAAAGGCTGTAATGATTGCTCATACACTAGGCAATCCTTTTGACTTAAAGGAAGTAAAGGCATTCTGTGATAAATACAATCTCTGGCTTGTAGAAGATAATTGTGATGCACTAGGGTCTCAATATACCATTGATGGTGAAACAAAATATACAGGCACGTGGGGAGACATTGGTACTAGTTCATTTTATCCACCGCATCATATGACAATGGGTGAAGGTGGTTGTGTTTATACAAACAATCCTGTATTAAACAGATTAATTCTTTCTTACCGTGACTGGGGAAGAGATTGTTATTGCCCAAGTGGTAAAGATAATACTTGTGGTCATCGTTTTGATGGGGACTATGGTGAACTGCCGCATGGTTATGATCATAAATATGTATACAGTCATTTCGGATATAATCTGAAAGTGACAGATCTTCAGGCATCTATCGGTGTTGAACAGTTGAAAAAGTTTCCTTCATTTATTGAAAGAAGAAGACATAACTGGGACAGATTACATAATGCATTAGAAGATGTAAACAATAAAATCATTCTTCCTGAACCAGCAGAAAATTCAAGACCGTCCTGGTTTGGTTTCCTGATTTCAGTAAGACCTGAGACAGGATTAAATCGTAATGATGTTACAAAATATATTGAAAGCCACAATATACAGACAAGACTGTTATTCTCTGGAAATGTAATCAGACATCCTTGTTTTGATCAGATCAGAGGAACAGATGCTTACAGAGTAGTTGGTGAGTTGAAAAATACAGATTTTATTGTGAATAATACATTCTGGGTTGGAGTTTATCCTGGAATGACAGATGCCATGATTGATTACATGGCACAGATTATTAAGGAAGCAGTAAAGTAAATTGCAAGAGGAGTTCAAAGTGAGAAGTATAGATAACGATCAAGCTGAAATTAATAGGTTAAAAAAAGCGGCATTAGATATTCGTCTAAATTTATTAAAGTTATGCAGCCATCAGAATATTCATATTGGAGGTGATCTATCTATTACTGATGTTATGACTGTCTTATGGCAGTATCAGATAAACTATGATCCAAAGAATATTCATGATGAGAACAGAGATCGTTTTATCCTTTCCAAAGGTCATGCTTCTGCTGTGACAAGTTTTAACCAGGCCGCAATTGGTTGCTTTACTGCGGATGATGTTATTAACGAATATGCGACAGATGGCGGAAGATTCTCAATGCATTCATGCAATCTGGTTAATCCATATGTTGAGGTTTCTACAGGAAGTTTAGGACATGGATTCCCAGTAGCCACAGGAATAGCTGCTGCTTTGAGATTGAAAGGAAATTATAAGTCTCGAGTATATTGTGTTATGGGTGATGGTGAACAATCAGAAGGATCTATCTGGGAGGCTGCCATGAACGCAGTTCATTATCATCTGGGAAATTTGATAGCTATTGTAGACAATAATGGCCTTGAGGCAGATGGAACAATTGATGAAATTACTGATTTAGGGGATATCGGTGATAAATATGCAGCATGTGGATGGAATGTGAGAAATATTGACGGCAATGATATTGCTATAATCAAAAAAGAGTTTGACCAGATACCTTCTGCGGATTCAGATATTCCTACAGTATTTATTGCACATACAACAAAAGGAAAAGGTGTTCCTTTCATGGAAAACCAGGTGAGATGGCACGCTGGAAAGATAACGGAAGAACAATATCTTGAGGCCTCAGAACTTCTAAAAAAACAATATGAAGAGGAGGTTACAAGATGACTAAGAGCATAAGTATAGATGTTGATAAGAATCATTCTCTTCGTGATGTATTAGGAAATTATACTTTAAAATTAGGTGAAGAAGATTCAAGAGTAACAGCTGTAACAGCTGATTTGATGGGAACGTGCCGAATCAGGTCTTTTAAACAAAAATTTCCAACTCGTTTCTTTGATGTAGGCATTGCAGAACAGGATATGATAAGCTTTGCAGCAGGTTTAGCTCATGAAGGGTTTATGCCATATGTTTTTACTATGGCCCCATTTATGAGTATGAGAGCATGTGAACAGGTAAGAACTGACGTGGCTTATGCAAACCTAAATGTACGGATGATTGCCGTGTATGCCGGACTATCTGGTGGAATTTCTGGTGCTACTCATTGGAGTATAGAGGATGTAGGAATTATGACTTCTATTCCTGATATCGCTGTACTTGAGCCATGTGATGCTGTAGAGGCAGAACAGTTAATGAAGGCTACTCTTACATACAATGGTCCTGTTTATATGAGAGCAGCAGTGGTAACTGTCCCTGATATATATGAGAAAGATGATAATGACTTCAAAATTGGGGGATCAAGGACCATTCTGAAGGGAAATGACGGAGCCTTTCTTGTATCCGGTATAGTCGTTCAATACGCTGTTCAGGCCGCCCAGCAAATTGAAGCAGAAACCGGAAAAAAAATCCGCGTGATTGATATGTATTCTTTAAAGCCTATTGATCGAAATGCAATTATTGACGCAGCAAAAACAGGGCATATTGTGGTTGCTGAGGACCATAATATATTCGGTGGTTTAGGATCTCTTGTATCTTTGGTTTTATCAGAAGAAGGAATTAATACTAGATTTAAAAACTGCGGAGTTCAGGATAAATTTGTTGCAATGGCTCATCCACCTTATTTGTATCATGAATTTGGTTATGATACAGAAGGATTGAAGAAGGCAATGTTATCATTATTTTAAAAAGTAGGTGATCTCTTGAAAGTAGTAATTACTGGTGCCACAAGTATGATTGGTGTGGCTACGATCAATTCAATATTGGAAAATGAAACAGATGTTAAGATTTATACTGTTGTCAGATCGAATTCAGGACATTTGAATCGTTTGCCAAATGATCCTAGAATTCATTCAGTTTATTGTGATGCATCGCATTATGATACTTTGCCTACGTTAATCCAAGAAAAATGCGATATCTTTTATCATTTTACCTGGAGTGTTGCCGGGAAAGGCCGTAATAGAAATATTTTGGATCAAAGTGAGAATATTCCTCTTACTTTGAAGGCACTCACTGCCGCACATGAACTTGGCTGTCAGAAGTTTGTTGCTTCTGGTTCGCAGGCTGAATATGGAATTTTGGATCTAGATCAGATCAGCCCTGATACTCCAGTTAATCCAGTTCAACCATATGGAATTGCTAAATATGCTGCAGGAAAATTGAGTCTTAAACTTGCTGAACAATATAATATGGATTGTTTGTGGGTCAGAGTATTTAGTATTTATGGACCAGATGACAAAAAGACCACGTTGGTAAGTGAAGCTATTGATGGATTATTAGAAGGAAAACGGGTTTCATTTACTCCTGCTGGGCAAAGATGGGATTATCTTTATAGCTCGGATGCTGGTAATGCTTTTTATTTAATAGGGAAAAAAGCAACAGGCAGAAAGATATATTGTCTTGGATCAGGACAAGCTAACCCCCTAAAAGACTACATTCTTGATATGCAGTCTATTATTAATCCAAAATGCCAAGTTGGTATTGGAGATAAACCATATCCATCTGAATGTGTTATGAATATTTGTGCTGATATTAGTGATCTGCAAAAAGATACAGGTTGGAAACCAAAAGTCAGTTTCACAGATGGAGTCAAATTAATAGTGAAGAGCCGCACAGCTAGACATCAAGAAAAGGAAAACTATAATGAATAACATTCAGCAGAAAGAGAGCAATGATTTGCTCTCTTTTTTTTATGGGAAGACAGTTTTAATCACTGGGCATACAGGCTTCAAAGGAACCTGGCTTACTAGAATACTCTTAACGTCTGGTGCTAATGTTATAGGATACTCGCTTCCTGCTCCTACAAATCCAAATTTGTACTCGCTCGCCGGATTTAAAAAATATGAAGAATCAGGTGACTTTAATAATATAGTAGGAGATATCCGAGATCTTGATCATTTAAAGGAAACTTTTGATCAATATAAACCACAAATAGTAATTCATTTAGCAGCACAGCCAATTGTACGTGATAGTTATAAGGACCCTGTCTATACATATGAAACTAATGTCATGGGAACAGTAAATGTTCTTGAATGTATTAGATTAACTGATAGTGTTAGAAGTGCAGTGATGATTACTACAGATAAGGTCTACAAAAATAACGAATGGATCTGGGGATATCGTGAAGATGAACCATTAGATGGTTTCGACCCATATAGTAACTCAAAATCATGTGCAGAGCTTTCAGTACACAGCTATAAGAATTCTTTCTTTAATGCAATGGATGGAAAAGAAGGCCGGAGATACCTTGCTGTTTCTACTGCCAGAGCTGGTAATGTAATTGGGGGTGGAGATTTTGCTAATGACAGAATTATTCCTGACTGTGTAAGAGCAATGGAAAAAGCAGTTAAGGAAGGAACAGACAAAGGAGTCATTGAAGTTAGAAATCCATATAGTACTAGACCTTATCAGCATGTATTAGAACCATTAGCTATGTATTTAACAATAGCAAAAGCGCAATGGTATGATCTGTCAAAAGCCAGTTACTATAATGTAGGCCCGGATGATGAAGATTGTGTTACTACAGGAGACCTTGTAACCCTATTCTGTGATAAATGGAATAAGGGGCTTGGCACTATAGATCTACTAAGTGATAAAGAGAACAATTATCCTAAGGCAGAATGGATAAATAAAGCAGAGAAGAATGCTCCTCATGAGGCGAATTTCTTAAAGCTGGATTCTACAAAAATAAAGATAATGCTTGGCTATCATCCAAGATGGCATATTACTGAATGCATGGAGAAAACAGTAGATTTTAGCGAAACTTATTTATCTGAGCCAGATATGCTACCGGAAGAAATGGATAAAGAAATTAAAGAATTCTTTGAATAAAAACTGAGAATCGTTTGAAATAATTCATTTACTGGCACTTACAGTCATCCCTAGGTAGATATATTTATGAAAAAAGGAAAGAAGAAAGAAATTATCTCTTCTAAATATTAATGAGCTTTGTTTAACTCTAATTAAATGTTTCAATGGTGACAAATATGCTATTGAATCGCTAGTGGTTTCTATAGCACAATCAGGATTTAATGCTTTGCAAAAGCTTCCTTTTTTGTAATTACAGAAGTATTTAGAAGGAGTTAAGAAGGCAGAAGATGATTATGGGGAAGCAAAAACCATAAACAACAAGCTCTTTTCAAATCCCGATAAAGCTAATGATAATGCGATGCGTATCATCCAGTATGTGACAACTGCAGATACAGAAAAGAAAATAGATTATTATGTGAATGCAACCAAAGCATTATTATATGGAATGATCAATAACGAAATTATGTTCAGGATCTTTTCTGCTATATACAATACTCTGTCGGAAGATCTGGAATATATGACCGAACATATTGAGGATAAAGATCATTTAATAGGAAATTTAAATATCCTTGCATTATCTCAAACAGGTCTTGTGTTGATTGCTGGAATACATCAAGGTGAAGATGTTGAAGAACAAGAATATGTTTTTTCAAGTCTAGCATATCTTGTAGATCGGTATGCCGTTGCTCTGGATAATGAAAAAAGACAAAAACGGTATCAGAATCGTTCATCATCTGTTCACAAGCTCGATGTCGGAATGCCTGACCCTATATCTAACGAAGAAATTGAACAATTGTTAAAGTGACATGTCCATTAAATGAGGAAAGATAACCAGTTTAATTTATCTATTGATATCTATGATTTCAAAGAAGGTGAAATCAGTATAGATGAAAGTCAGTACACAATCCACCATGTGAATGAAATTGCTGATGAAAATGAAATGTTTGGCAATTTCCTTAAGTTCATAGCCCGGAAATATAATTCTTATAAGCATTTGTTATTTCGATTGCTGAATGGCAATGAACTGATATGGAAAGAATATTTTTCTGAAGAGATCATAGACCATCTTTTTATTAATAATGAACATGACGATTACCTATATGGCCTTGCGGACCTTGGATCAATTAAGATATCGGATCTTGTCATAAATTTCAAAATTGATAAAAAGACGATAAGGCTTGGAATTAATGGTCCTGATTTAGGAGCAGAAGTTGGTAGCTGTGAAGGAATTAGTTTCATCATTCATACTCGAGAAACTTCAAGACATCATTTAAAGCATATTCATTGTGTTTACAGTGGAGAAGAAGTTGAAATCAATCTTGAAACATGTGAATTCATAGGTGACCAATTTAAAAATCATAAGAAAAGCAGGAGAGCTTTGAAAATAGTACAAATAAATCAAGGACAGCTTATTAATTATTGGGACGAAGTTGTAGTTAAAGGGCATCCAGCACCTGAATTGAATCTTTTGTATTAAATTTAAGAAAGAAGTCTCTGTAAAACTTTGCTATTGATCAAAAAATATTTTGAATAATCCATAATTTACAAAAGGTTTTTACAATACAGTAAGATTCTTACAAGTATATGTCACTATTACCATATAACGAAGAGAGAACTATCAGATGTTTCAGGAGTTTCAGACGAAGTGATACGGTCTGTTGGGAAATTCTGACCTAATAGACCATTTAATGTCATAATAGTCAAGCGGATGACCTTATGTATATGGACAAAATTAATATGTCAAATTGAAATGATATTATGAAAAGAGAAGAAATACCAGATTATGAATACATGCTTAAAGTCAGTAATTGCTATAAACAATTACTCTCTATCAAAGCAGTATCAGAACACTTTCATATAACCAGGGTAAAAACCAGAAAGATACTGGTAACTACAGGTGACATAGATACACTATTTTCAAGGAAAGTTATCAGCTTGAAGGAAGAAGGCATGGAATTAAAAGATATTGCGGATATCATGCAGTGTTCTGTTGCTACAGTGTGTACGTATCTTCCTTATGAGAATGTTCCCTATAAGAGTGAACATAGAAGTAAGAATGCAGTAAGAATCAATCAATATAGGCAACGTAATGCATATGCTGAAAAACATATGATCAAAACAGGAAAGGAGACAAAAGGTATTATGAAAAAGAAACAGAAGTGCAAGAGAGTAACACGTCTTCACTTAGAACTGACAGGAGATAACAATATTTCTGATGTATTGCATCAGTATGGTGAAGTAAAGTATGGCAATACCATAAGTAGAGATGTTCTTGTCCCTGCAGATATGCAGCTATGGTCATTAAACTATATGATTCAGAGATGCTTTGGATGGCAGAACAGTCACTTGCATAAATTCACAATATCTGATGACAGATTAAAACAGATAACAGGGGATAAAGTAAAAAACTATTTTGCCTTATGCGGATACATATTTCGTGATCCTTTTATGAATGAAGAAGACCAGTTCTGGGCAGATGACTATACGAAAGGAAGCCCTAAAGCATGGTTCAGGAAGAAATATACAGGTCCATATGTTTCCGGATGCAAAGGTGAAGAACATGAAGTTGTTCGTGAGAATATGGAATCCTATAAAGCACATTATGATGATATCTATACTGTAGAGTGGTATAAAGATTCCATTGCAGGATGTTATAAAGCAGGCACAGGGACTTCAGATAACAGGTTTTATGTAGAAAACAGAAAGTTAAAGGATCTTCCAGTTAATACTTTGAAATGGATTATGTATGAATTTGCCGGAGATTTATTAGAACGTCTTACAGTAGATCAGGTATTAACATATGGAGACATTGATTTAAAACAGTCATCTGATGAGTTAATCAATGATGTTTATGGAATTACTAATACATTAAATTATTTCTATGATTATGGTGATGGATGGAAAGTGAAGATTACAAGGATACCAGACTTAAATGATCTTTTAGAAGATCATAGAATCACTATGGAAGAAGGCAATGAAGCCATTAAACAAGTAAAGAGTTCCTACCGTCCTGTCATGATCGCAAGAGATGGTATTGATATTGTGGATGATCTTGGTGGTTATGGCATGATCCCGTGTTTTTTGCGTGCAATTCATAATGATGAGTCTGATGACAATCAGATGTATGACAATGCTGAAGATACGCTTGCCTGGGCAAAGAGCCAGGGCTGGAGTAACAGAAACATTGCTTTGAAAAATAGATTATGAATATATCTTCCAATGTAGAGTAGTTTTAAATTCAAGTGTCAGCACTCTCACATGCTGTTTTTTTACTCAGTTTTTTCTGACTCAATTGATTCTGAGTGAAAGTAAAAATATTGCAGTCTGATGCAGGTGATAGTCGCCCAAAAATCTTTCAGAAAGAACAATTGTGAATATAATAAGGAATACCTGTCAAAAAAAGGAAATATGTGATGAATGATATACCACAGGAATTGAAAGAGGCAATGACCGCATCTCTTATAGATGACCTATTGAAAGATTACAATGATCCTGAAGTACAGAATAGATTTAAAATCTGGAAGAAGAAACGAGAAAAAAGAATTAGTGAGGACTTATGTTTACAAGGTTAATGTACTGGCTTGTTGAGCAGATTACAAAATGGCATACATATTTCTTATCTCTGAATGATAATAAGAGTTATGGATTCACAGACAAGGAACTGCATTTCATAGTGATTGGAATGATAGGATTGATCATGATCTTCATTGTGTATCCAATCTTTAAAGCATTGGCTAAGCATAATCATATTATGGTAGTTGCCTGGATCTATGTGTTTACCTGTATGATCGTATTAACCTTCGCGATAGAAATAGGACAGGGTATTACGCATACAGGCAGTGTGGAAATGGAGGATGTTGTCGCAGGATTGGCAGGATTTATCTTCTTCTTTGCCATATTCTCTTGCATTCGTCTTATCTACCACTTGATTTTATGGTTAATGCATAAGGAAGATTAGTTATATAACTTATATAATTTTATGGTAAAGTTACAGCCGTGGGATACATTCCCATGGCTGCTTTTTTTGTTTTACAAGGAAGGAACTTTAATGAATTCTACATCTAAAGAAAAAGAATGGATTAGTTTTCTGTCTGTATTCAGCTGTATTGCTGTGATATTCATGCATGTTAATGCCTGCTTCTGGGATTTTAATGCAGATCCTCATAGCTACTGGCCATCCGCAAATATCATTGAATCATTATTCTATTTTGCTGTGCCTGTGTTCTTTATGATCAGTGGTGCTACATTAGTAGATTACAGGAAACGATATAATACGAAAGTATTCTTTAAGAAAAGAATTCATAAAACAGTGATTCCTTATATAGTCTGGACTTTTATACTGCTGGTTTACTATACTTTTGCTTTAAAGACAATTAATACTTCTGATATTTCTCTTAAAATGATCATAAGATCATTAATATATGGGAATGGAATTGAAGGAGTATATTGGTATTTCCCGGTTCTGTTTTCCGTATATTTATCTTTACCTTTATTTGCTGCTGTACCTGAAGACAAACGTAAGAGTGTATTTACGTATCTAGCAATAGTGGGATTCATACTAAACTCATTATTACCGTTTATCTTTACATTATTAAATATTGACTCAGGATGGCCTCTGACAATCGGCACTGTACAGGGATACCTTATTTTTATAGTCATTGGTTATTTAATCAGTCACTATGATGTAAAGAAATCATACAGGATTCTTATTTATATCTTAGGAGTTATCGGATTTATCCTGCATGCCGGAGGTACTTATTATGTATCAATGCAGGCTGGTCAAATTCTGTCTACATTTAAAGGATATGTGAATGTACCATGTGTCTTATATTCCACTGCATTATTTCTTTTTATCAAACAGTTTTATAAACGTTTCAAAGAACCATCCTTTATTACATGGATAGTAAAGCATGTGAAAGGATATACATTTTCTGTTTATCTGGTTCACAGACCCATACTGCAGACGATTCTTGCAGTATTCAAATTCAATACGGTTCTGCTGTCTTATAGATTAATAATGCCTTTTGTGATTCTGGTAATCAGTATTCTGTTCATATGGATTATCAGAAAGATACCATATGGGAAGGTGATATTGCCTTGATGGAAAGCAGTATGAAGGAAATGATTCTGAGTGTTATAGTGCCGGTTTATAATCCGGAATTATCTGTGTTGGAAAGATGTCTCGCATGTTTTGAAAATTCTTCAGAGGGGAATTATGAAGTGATATTTGTCAGTGATGGTTCCGCAGATGAAGTTGTTGAAAAGTTAAAGCTGTTTGCAGCACAAAGACCATGGATTAAGATTATAGAACAGGAAAACAAAGGTGTATCTTCAGCCAGAAATCATGGAATTGAACAATCAGAAGGCAGGTGGATTACATTCTGTGATGCGGATGATCAGATTGCTGTAGATAAAGCACTGGAATATGTACATTTATTAGATATTTCTGATTATGCATATGCCTCTTATAAGAAGATTAAAGACAGTAAATCTGAAACAGTCAAATTAGATGCAATAGATAAGCCTGAAGATCTGATTAAGAAGACACTCTCTGTACCGAATTTATATGGGACCGTATGGTCCAAGTTCTTTCGCAGAGATATACTGCATACAGATAATATCAGATTCCATGAAGACCTTACGCATGCTGAGGATACTATTTTTGTTTTGGAATATCTCAATCATGTGAAGCATATTCAGCATTTTCAAGAGTCATTTTACACATATTATGTATATACAAATTCTTCTGCAAAGCAGAATCCGGAAGCAGTCAGCCATTATCTTGAAACAATGAAATATGTCATACAGATGTATCAGAATACAGAATATGAAAGATATGCCGGAAATTTCTGCATCATAAATCTTCTGATTATGATGGTTCATCATATATGGAAAAAAGGTGTATCGTATCAGAATGGCAAAAGGATGCTGAGAGATATTCTTTCCAGCGATCAAATCAGGTATGCATTTCAGGTATATGATCCGTCAGAATTATCGAAATCAGGAAGAATCATGGCTGATATGCTGAAACATAAACAGTATTACCTGTGTTATATTGCATGCAGAATGAGAAATAAATAAGGAATGGATTATGAAGAAGATTATTGTATTTGGAATGACAGAAAATCCGGGTGGCGTGGAATCATTCCTGATGAATTATTACAGGAAGATGAATCATAACAATGTTCATCTGGATTTTCTGTGTAATTCCTTTCATAAAATTGCATATGAAGATGAACTGATTTCTTATGGGAGCAGGACATTCCACTTCACGCCAAGACGTGAGAATCCTTTAAAATTCCATCATGAATTAAATGATTTCTTTCAAAAACATGCAGGAGAGTATGATGCCATCTGGGTGAATGTAAGCAGTCTGGCAAATATTGATTATCTGAAACTTGCAAAGAAATATGGCATTCCTAAAAGAATCATCCACAGTCATAACAGCCGCAATATGGACAGCAGATTACGCGGCCTGCTGCATGAACATAATCGTAAAATCATTGATAAATATGCTACGGATTTCTGGGCCTGTTCAAAAGATGCTGCTGCATGGTTTTACAGGGATGATCTGATGCCGAAAGTAAAAATCATTCATAATGCAATTGATGTAAGTAAATATCAGTTTGATCCTGAAAAAAGAAAGAATATTCGCCACCAGCTTGGCATTGACGAGAATTGTTATGTCATGGGCAATGTCGGGAGGCTTCATTTCCAGAAGAATCAGATGTTTGCCCTGGATATAATTGCAGCCTTAAAAAAGAAAAAATCCAATGTCTGTCTGATCCTTGTAGGTCAGGGGGAAGATGAATCAAAGCTCAGGGAAAAATGCAGTCAGCTGGGAATACAGGATCAGGTGATCTTTGCCGGTATGCAGAAAGACATTCCGGGATGGCTCAGTACCTTTGATCTCTTCCTCTTTCCTTCTCTGTTTGAAGGTCTCAGTATTGCTGCACTAGAAGCGCAGGCAGATGGTCTTCCTGTATTGGCCTCTAATAAAGTAATTCCTGTGGAATTAAAGATTAATGATAACTTCCAGTTCTTC
The DNA here is from genome assembly GCA_964535445.1 of uncultured Galactobacillus sp. Lineage (GTDB taxonomy): Bacteria > Bacillota_I > Bacilli_A > Erysipelotrichales > Erysipelotrichaceae > Bulleidia. The sequence goes on from CAZHUX010000006.1 coordinate 23,331, forward strand.
AGCCTTGATCAATCTCCTGAAGAATGGGCAGATCAGATATATGATAAGCTTCAGTATCAGAAAAGAGCGGATGAAGCGCATATAATAAAACAATTTAAAGATAAAGGATATCTGATAGACGAAGAAGCTCCGAGATTAGAAAAGATGCTTATGGAGGACTGATGAAGAAATTTCAAATATTTGAAACAGAAAAGGATCAGCACAATGCCGGCAGCAAAGCTGTATCAGATGTAGGTACAATTGCGGAAAGTCTTGGATATCAGAAATGTTTTGTACATTTCAATAACACAAAAGACGGGACTCTGCCTAAGATAGAAAGACAGATGACTTTTTATCATGACTGGAACCAAGTTTATAAAGATATAGAAGATCATTCATTAGTACTCATTCAGAATCCTTATCATCATGGTCAGTTAACAAGAAATAAAACATTAGGTAATTTAAAGAATAAAAAGAATTGTCATTTTATTTCTTTAATTCATGATGTTGAAGAAATCAGAAAATACCGGTACAGCGATTATTACAAAGAAGAATTTGAGTTTATGAGAAATCTTTCTGATGTTTTTATTGTACATAACGACAAAATGAAAGAATGGTTCATAGATAAAGGATTTGACGCAGACCGTTTAGTTACATTGGAAATCTTTGACTATCTGCAGAATAAAGAAACTTCTCAATATCCTGTATTTGATAAATCCATTACAATAGCAGGAAACCTGAATACTCAGAAAAGCAACTATATACGTGAACTGTCAGAATTAGATGGTGTAGAAGTGAATCTGTATGGTTCTAATTATGATGATTCTCTGAATACGTATTCATTTATCCACTATTATGGTTCCTTCCCTGCTTCAGAAATTCCATTAAAACTGAATAAAGGGTTTGGCCTAGTATGGGATGGTTCTTCCATTGATGGCTGTAAAGGCCCTGCTGGCGAATACTTAAAATATAATAATCCCCATAAATTATCCCTGTATTTGTCCTCTGGTATTCCGGTTGTGATATGGGATCAGGCAGCGGAAGCACAATTCGTAAGGGATCATCATGTGGGTATTACAGTTTCATCTTTAAGACAATTACCTGCGGTTTTTGAGACAATGACAGAAGAACAATATAAAGATATGTGCAAAAATGTTCAGGCACTATCAAATAAATTAAAAGCTGGATACTATACAAAGAAAGCAATTCATTCCGCAGAAGAAATTATGAAGGATAAGGTATTATGATCAAGGTGTGTTATGTATTGAGTACATCAGAATACAATGGCGGGGCAAACAGCTCTCTTTTGGATTTGCTGAGCTGTCTTGACAGAGAAAGATTTGAACCGGTTGTGTTGATGAGAAGAGATGGAAACATCACTGAAAGATTAGATCTGATGCATATCCCATACTATAAGATTCCATATATTAATGCTGTAAAAACAACCAGTTTTATCAAGGACTGTTCAAAGAAGGTCTATGAAAAGAAAGCTGTAAATGAAGTAAAGCAGTTGTTTCAGGAAATAAAGCCTGATATTGTGCATAATAACAGTCTGCCCGCATTAGGAGGCATGGATGCCGCATATCAGTTGGACATTCCATATATATGTCATATACGTGAAAGCGTGGAAAATGGTTTGAATCTCCAGTTTCTAGACAAGAAGAAACATTTTTTCATCATGCAGAATGCATATGTGAACATAGCCATTTCAAAGTTTATCCTTGATGAATATCAGAAGAAAGTTCCACAGGGAAAATTCATGGAATTAAAAGATGGTTTTGATACATCTGCCTATTTAAACAGAGATAAAACAATATTTGATAAAGATAAAGTAACGGTTTCCATATATGGCCTTCTGGACCAGCAGAAAGGTCAGATGGATGCTGTAAAAGCATTTGAAATACTTCATGAAAGAGGTATTAAAAACATAAACCTCAGAATCACAGGAGATCGTGAAACAGAATATGGAAAAGAAGCAGCTGCTGAAGTAGAAAAAGCACAGTTAGATAATGTTTCTTTTGTTGACCGTATTGACGATCGCAAGAGGCTTTACGAAGCACGTAGTGAAGATGATATTATTCTGGTCTGTTCTTCTGCGGAAGGTCTTGGCAGAGTTACTATTGAAGCACAGCTTTCCGGTGCTCTTGTTATAGGCGCAGATGCAGGCGCAACCCCAGAGATCATTAAGGACCATCAGACAGGTCTTCTTTATGATTGCCGCAATGCAGAATCCCTGGCTGATCAGATCGCATGGGCTGTTAATCATAAAGATGAATGCAGAAAAATTGCGGATACAGGAAGGAATTATGCATCTGATGAATTTGATATACAGAAATATTCTGATAAAATTATGAGCCTGTATGAAGAGATATACAGGAAGGAATCTGTATGAAAACATTAACGATATCCATTGCGGCATATAATGTATCCGCATACCTGGACAGATGCCTTAACTCAATTGCGCAGAGTAAAGCATTAAATGACATTGAAATACTTATAGAAAATGATGGTTCCACAGACAATACTGCAGAAATCGGGGAAAAGTATGTATCACAGTATCCGGACAGCTTTACATTGATTAATAAAGAGAATGGCGGTTATGGCAGTACCATTAATCATTCCATTGAAATTACCTCAGGGAAGTATTTTAAACAGCTGGATGGGGACGACTGGTATGATCCGGATGAATTAACACTTTTTGTTGAGAAGCTCAAGTCAACGGATAGTGATTATGTTGTTTCTTTATATACAACCCGCTATGAAGATTCTGATAAAAAGGAAGTTGTAGATCCTTGTGAAAATGTCAAAGAAGGAACCTATGCTTTTGCAGATGTGCCATTTCAGAAAGATATTCCCATGCACTGTTTATGCTTTAAGACAAAAGTTTTAAAAGAGATGAAGCAGAGACTGGATACACATTGCCTGTATACAGATGTTGAATTAGATATCTATCCTGCTTTATTATCAGAAACGATTACGATAACAAAGAACAATGTTTATCAGTATATGATGGGCAGAGAAGGACAGAGTGTAAATCGGAAAAGCATTGAGAAACACCTTAATGATCATAAAAAGGTGATGGATCATGTTATAACATGTTACAATGCAATCCCTGTAAATAAGACAGGACAGCGTAAGTATGTACAGGCCCATCTAATAAAACAAATGGAATTGGGACTGCGTTATATATGCATGGCTGATAAGTCAAAGGAAAACCGCGAAAGACTGAAAGAATTCATTATAGATATGCGTACTACATGCCCGGAGGTCTATAAGATGTTATTGAATTCAAGCAGATTCAGTAAAATCGCAGATAAAGGAAACGGACTTTTTTACTCTATACTGAGAAAAAGAGCTTGGACTGAATAAACCGGAAAAGGAGAAACCGTGAATGAAGAGAACTGACAAGGTTATTGATTCAAAGGGAATATTCATAGAAGTATTGCTTAAATGGAGAATTATTTTATTAGCCGCTGTTTTATGCTTTGCGGCAGGAACTGTAAAGAAATACAGATCTGCCTCTGCGGATATACAGACAGATCAGACGCAGACGGATACAGAAACAAAAGCAGGAGATCTGAGCATTGATGAGGCAAATACTCAGGAAATTGCTTTAATAGATAAAGCAATTCAGGGAAAGAGAGTATATCTGTATAACTCTCCTGCCAGGAATATAGATCCTAATAATGCGGCTAAGGCACAGGTTACATATTATTTCCATTCTGCAGATGATTTATACACAATTAATGAAGAAACCACTGATAACAGCACTGATAAAGACTTAACAAACACATCCGGCAGTATTGCGGACAGTTTTAAGATATATCTGGAATCCTCACTGGACTGGTCTTCTGTGGCACAGCAGTATAATGTAGAACCGGCCGGATTAATGGCGGATCTTTTGAATGCAAAAGCTTCCGGCAACTCTCTGAATGTCAAAGTGACATATACAAATGAAAAAGATGCAGAAACAATTCTGAAGTATGTAACAGATACTTTGGACAATGAAATCAGTTCCATGCAGGAAAAAGATTCTGGTATAACTTTTGAAAAGAGTGATGTCGTAATTTCATCCGGTTCTGACTCTGACTATACAGACTGGGCTTTGAATAAATTTGGTGAATTAAATGATTTAATGATGCGCCGTACAAATTTAATCTCTTATCAGACAGCGTTTAGTTCTACCAATGGAAGTACTACAGCAGCTGCTTCATGGAAAGATGCAGCGAAAACAGGCGTTAAGTATGGATTGCTTGGCCTTGTATTAATGATCGTTATCATTGCTGCTTATTATGCATTGAGTGATAAGGTAACTTCTGCAGATGAAGTGACAGATAACTTTAATCTTGCTAAACTGACTGTTTTAACAAGAAGGAAGAAAAATAATCACAGTTATAAGGGATTAGACAAGGTGATTCTGAATATAAATTCAGATAACCGATCTGATATCAGTGATGTGGAAAGAATACAGCTCCTGATGGATTCTGTAAAAGAAAGTCAGAACAATGCGGAAAATCTGGCTGTTATTGGTGATTTCAGTAATAAATACAGTAAGAACCTGAAGAATTTATTCTTAAAAGCAGGATTTGATAATGTGTCTGTATGCGGTCATATTGATGAAAGCATAGAAGAAAGACAGATACTGAAGAAGGCTGATGCAGTTATACTGGCTGTTAAAATCGGAGATTCTTCTTTGAATAAAATTAACAGTATTATGAATACTGCAGATGAATACCATAAGAATGTGATAGGGACGATTACAGCATAATGATGAATGCAATAAAAGAAAAAATCTCTTTATCAGAATTTATCCTTTTATTAATGTATTCTGTTTTTCTGCTGGTTACGGTTCTTCAGGCAACCCAGTTTGTTGCTGGGGGAGAGATGCAGACAGAGATCAAGTATGTCCGTTATCTTATCCTTCTGGGTCTGGCACTTAGTCTGGCATGTTCACATGAGCTTACCATGAAGAAAATACTGTTTGCCATAGTGATACTGGTGATGTCTTTTCTGACAGGTCGCGGCAATCAGGATTTCACATCATCCTTGTTATTAGGCATGTTTATTGTCTGCGGTGTGAATCTGCATACAAAGTATTTTCTCAAAGTCTACTGTATTACTGTTACCGCCGTTTGCCTTGTAACAGTTCTGCTAGTCGCATCTGGTGTATATACGAATGATTTTCTGACGGAGACAGCCAGAAGCATCCGCTATTACCTTGGATTTGACTATACGACAACACTTCCGAACTATTTTCTGCATGTTGTTATTGCCTGGTTTGCAGCAGATGATGGCAGAATCAATATTCTGAAAACAGTCATTATCTTGATTGTAAATCAGATTCTGATGTATTACACAGGCACAAGAGCAGTTTACTATCTGGTGATTCTATTTGTTGTTCTGGTATGGATTCTGAATACTGATCTGCATCTTTTAAAGACAAAGCCGGTAAGAATCTTATCGGTATTATTGATGCCATTTTTATGCATGTTCATCTTTACCGCTACAATTAATTATTCAGAGAAAAGCACAACCCTCGTAAAGATTAATGATGCTTTATCCGGCAGACTGGATTTCAGTCAGAATGCTGTAAAAAAATATGGCTTTGAACCATTTGGGGAAGTGGTTGAATTCAATACCGGAAGAGATGACATTGACCGCGTTGGAGATTATCTGTTTGTCGATTCATCCTATATTTATGATGCGATGGTTTATGGCATTGTCCCTACGGTTCTTGTAGTACTGGCATTTTCAATTATGATATATAAGTCGCATAAGGAAAAACAGTATTTCTTATGGCTGGCACTTATCTTTATTGCGATACATGCATTTACGGATTTCCAGTTGATGAGACTGGATTATAATCCATTTATGTTGTTAATATACAGCATGTTGTTTGAAAAAAAGGATAACAGACAGCTGACAGAGTAAAAAAACATCTGACAGCAGAAGAATTATGTCAAAGAATATTTCGTTAAAGAAAAACTTTTTGATGAATATTATCCTGACAATGTCATCGATAATATTCCCGTTAATTACTTTTCCATATGTTTCAAGAGTACTTGGACCGGTAGGAACAGGAAAGGTTTCTTTTGCGTCTTCTGTTATCAACTATTTCAGCTTATTTGCACAGCTAGGCATTCCTACCTACGGCATCAGGGTGTGCGCAGAAGTAAGAGATGATCATGAAAAACTGACCAGAACAGCGCAGGAGCTTCTGATCATTAATCTGATCATGGACGCAATCACATATGCAGCATTTGCGGTTTCTTTAGTCATCGTACCAAGATTCAGAACAGACCGGGCTCTTCTTGTTGTCATCAGTTCAACAATATTCTTAACTTCTATTGGTATGGAATGGCTGTATAAGGCACTGGAACAGTATACATATATCACTGTACGTTCTATGATCTTTAAACTGGTTGCCTTGATCAGTATGTTCCTTTTAGTTCACCAGCAGAGTGATTATGTCATTTATGGGGCTATTTCCATTCTAGCTTCCAGTGCAAGCAATGTATTGAATTTTATTAATGCACATCACTATATTGGCTTCAAACCGGTAGGTAATTACAATTTCAAACAACATTTGAAACCAATCGGTATATTCTTTGCTATGTCATGTGCTACTACAATTTATACAAATCTAGATACAATCATGCTTGGATTTATGTGTGGTGATAAAGAGGTTGGCTATTATAATGCGGCAGTAAAGATCAAAACCGTACTGGTTAGTGTTGTAACTTCATTAGCAGCTGTACTATTGCCAAGAGCCTCTTATTATGTCGCAAATAATGATATGAATGACTTTAAGAAAATAGCTCAGAAAGCGTTGAACTTTACTGTCATTATTGCTTTACCACTGACGTTGTATTTCATGCTTTTTGCAAAGCAGGGTATTTATTTCCTGTCAGGTGATCAGTATCAAAATTCCATACAGCCTATGCAGTGGATTATGCCTACGGTTTTATTTATCGGTATATCCAATATTACGGGATTGCAGATTCTGATTCCTCTGGGAAAAGAGAAAATCGTATTATATTCAGAAGTTGCCGGAGCATTGACAGATCTCATACTGAACTGGCTTCTGATTCCTCATTTCTTATCTACTGGTGCCGCAATAGGAACATTAGCAGCCGAATTTGTTGTTCTGATGGTGCAGTTCTTCGCAATAAAGGATCAGTTGACTGAAGCATTCAAAGAAATCCATTATGGAAGAATTCTGATGGCTCTGGCATTGGGGTTTGCGGCCAGTTTCTGGACACTGTATCTGAATATGGGAAATTTCATAACATTACTGATATCCGCAATACTATTCTTCGGATTATATTTCCTTGTTCTTTTCCTGATGCATGAATCCATTGTCATAGAAGCTGCGGATACAATACTAATCAAGCTTCATTTAAAGCATTAATGTGAATTTTAACTGAATGTTCAGACTCAGAATCTGGTGAGACATGGCAATAAATCTGATAATTGGTATAATTACATGCAGCAGGGAGACCTGCTGTGTGTTTTTGTCTTATGAATAACTTATCAAGATATACATTTTATATTCAGACTATATCAGATCTTATTGCATTAGTTGTTTCATACTTCCTTGCAATCTTGATGAAGGAAATCATCCGCTTTGGCATTAAGGTTCCTTCTTATGATCCGTATATCAATGTACTGTTTGTAGCGCTTATCGGATATGCCGTCGCTTCCATTGTTTTCTTGTCAAAAGAACAGAACGTTCTTAACCGAGGGTGGCGCAAGGAAATGTCATCAGCATTCCGTAATGTTGCGATTACTTTTGCGATCGTTGTGTTCTACTTGTTTGGCACCCAGACGGGGAGAGATTATTCCCGCATTTTCGTAGTTGTATATGCGGGAATTGACTTTCTGTTAACAGTCTTGTTAAGAATATTATTGAAGAAATGGGCACTGCCTTTATTCCGTAATGGCAAGAGTGCAGAACAGATCATCATGATAGGCAAAGAAAAGAACATCAACGCAACCATGGAAACAATGTCACATTCTAGGGACTGGCGCTTCCAGATTGTTGGCGCTGTAGTCACAGACCGTGATGATCTTGAGTATATAAACAATGTTCCAGTCATTTCGCACAAGAAGAATCTGATTGAAACACTTTCTGATGAAAGTGCAGATTCACTCTTTGTGATTACGGAAATTGTTACACCAGAATTAACAACATTTATAAGCCGATTAACCGAGACAGGTAAAACTGTACATATCAATATCAATGAATTTGATATTCTTCCTGAAACAGACCGCTATATGGATGTTATCGGCGGATGCGCAGCGGTATCCTATATTCCTTTTATAAAGATGCCGCGCAGACATGCCTTCATGAAGAGAATTCTGGATGTTATTATCTCTTTATTCTTAATTCCATTGTATGCATGTGTATACCTTCTTACCTGGATCTTTACTTCTATAGAATCCAAAGGACCGGTAGTAATGGACATGGTCCGGATAGGAAAGAACGGCAGAAGATTCTATAAGAAGAGATTCAGAGTTCTGCGTATGGACGCTGAAGAAAGGATCAAAGAAGGGAAGAGCCCGTTTATGATATGGGGCAGATTCCTGAAGTTTACGCATTTAAATGGTTTACCGGAAGTAGTCAATGTACTTTCTGGTGATATGTCTATGTGCGGCCCGCATGGACCGGATGTACAGTCCTATCTTTCTTATTCTTCGGAAAGACGTAAGAACTTATGTGTATTGCCTGGTATCTTTGGAAGCTGGTGCATAGAAGAAGATCAGAGACAGGTAACACATTCAGAAAGAGAATATATCAAGAACTGGTCTGTGCTAAAAGATATTGAGGTTTATCTTGGTGTATTCTTCCGCTATATTACAGGACATTCTCATCGTAAATATAATGATAAGGTTTTGCATGAAGAAGTGAATCTGATTCATTCTTATATTGAAAACAGGAAACCTCTGGAATATGACCATTCCGCATATGTACATCAGAAGACTGCTGGTGAATATGTCTATCTCTTTATCAAGAGATTCATTGATATTGTCTTATCTTTACTGGGAATTATTATTCTTTCGCCATTGTTACTGATACTATGTATTGCGGTTATGGCAGATGACGGCGGTTCTCCTATCTACAAGCAGGAAAGAATCGGATTAAATGGCAGAAAGATCTATATTGCCAAATTCCGTTCCATGCGCAGAGATGCCGGAGATCTGAATAAACTGTTAACACCAGAACAATTAGAACAGTATCAGAGAGAATTCAAGATTGATAATGATCCGCGAATCACGAAAGTAGGAAGCTTTATCCGTAAGACTTCTTTAGATGAATTACCGCAGTTATTTAATATCTTAGGCGGCAGCTTATCTATTATCGGACCGCGTCCTATCGTTGAAAAGGAAACAGAAATCTATGGCAGGGATATTGCCAAACTGTTATCTGTTAAACCCGGATTAACAGGGTATTGGCAGGCATATGCCAGAAATAATGCGACCTATGAAACAGGAGAAAGACAGGCTATGGAGATGTACTATGTAGATCATCACAGCTTATGGCTGGATATCAAGATCTTCTTCAGAACATTCAAGTCTGTCGCAAAGGAAGAAGGAGCACAGTAATGTTACCGAATATTAAAGTGATGATTGCCTGTCATAAGAAATGTGATGTTCCTTCCGACAGCCTGTATCTGCCTGTACAGGTAGGCGCTCAAGGCAAAGAAAGCATTGGCTTTCAGAGAGATGATGAAGGAGATAACATCAGTGAAAAGAATCCTGTTTATTGTGAATTAACAGGTCTTTACTGGTGCTGGAAGAATCTGGATTATGATTATCTCGGATTATCACATTACCGCCGCTATTTCACTTTAAAGTCAAAGTTTTATCAGAAGAAGCATGGTGTATTAGAAAGTGTCTTAACCGAACAGGAAGCACAGAAGCTGATGGTTCAGTATAAGGTCATTGTGCCTAAGAAAAGACATTATTATATAGAAAGTGTATACAGACACTATTCCAATACCTTTTCACAAGAACAGTTAGATGAAACCAGAAAGATATTAGAAACATACTATCCGGAGTATGTACCATACTGGGATCATCTGATGAAAGGTACAACTGCATGGCTCTTCAATATGTTTCTGATGAATAAGGAACTGGTAAATGAGTACTGTACATGGGTATTTGATGTATTAAGTAAACTGGAAGAAAGAATAGATACTTCTTCCATGACACCATTTGAAAAAAGATATGCCGGGCGAATATCCGAAAGATTATTTGATACATGGCTTTTATATCAGATTGGTATTGGGAATATTAAAAAAGAAGAAGTACATGAAATTCCATATCTTTATGTAGGAAAAGTAGACTGGTATCATAAGATTACCGGTGTATTAAAGGCGAGATTTCTTGGAAAGAAGTATGACAAGAGCTTCTAAAGAAGGATTTTATACAACGGGCCAATTCGCAAAGAAAGCAGATGTCACAGTCAGAACATTACGGTGGTATGACAAACAGGGTGTCTTAAAGCCTTCTGCGCATACTGCATCCAATGCCCGTTTATATACAGATCAGGATCTGGCAAAATTACAGCAGATCCTTCTTTTTAAATACCTTGGTTTCTCTCTGGAAGATATCAGGGAAATGACGATCACAGGTACGGATCATATGCAGGAATCTTTAGAGATCCAGAAGAAACTGGTAGAAGAAAAGATCCGTGAGATGCAGTCTGTCAGAGAAATCTTAACAGAGACAGAACAATCCCTGAAGGAAAACAATAAAGCAGACTGGTCGGCATTATTACAGGCATTGCATGCCTCCAATGCAGAAGTGAGCATGAAGGAACAATACCGTACTTCCGCAAATATCTCTGCCCGTATCCGCCTCCATGAACAATATTCCATCAATAAACAGGGATGGTTTCCATGGGTATTCGAACAATGCCATATCAAAGAAGATATGCGTATATTAGAAATTGGCTGTGGTAATGGTCAGTTATGGAAAGAAAACCTCAAATCATTACCTGGAAATGTACATATCATTCTTTCTGATGCATCAGAAGGAATGATACAGAATGTGCATGATACCTTTCATAATGATGGCAGATTCATCTGCCGTACATTCCCGGGTGAAGAAATACCATATTCCGATCATTCGTTTGATCTGGTTATTGCCAATCACATGCTGTTTTATTGTGATGCAGATAAAGTGTTATCAGAAGTAAAAAGAGTATTAAAGAAAGATGGCATTTTCATCTGCAGTACATACAGTTCCAGACATATGAAGGAAATCAGAGATCTCGTACAGGGATTCAATGAAGATATTTATCTTTCTAAGGATAAGCTATATGAAAAGTTTGGATTAGAGAATGGAAACAGAATACTGTCTTCTTATTTTCTTTCAATAGAATGCAGAAAATATCAGGATGAAATCTATATTTCAGAACCAGAACCATTGATTCAGTATATTCTTTCCTGTCATGGTAATCAGAACAGTCTTATATTAGATCATTATCATGAATTCTATGAATACGTAAAAGACAAAGTAAAAGATGGATTTCATATTACTAAAGATGCAGGTTTGTTCGTCTGCATGTAGTGTGCTGAAAGATCATAGTCTTCAAAATCAAATCCAAAACGCTTGAAGTTTTTACAAGTACCGCATATAAAAACCATCCTTTTCAGATGGTCCTGTTACATGTTCAACAAATCTGAATGACTGCCGGTATCGACCAGTGTTAAAGTAAGAATATCATCTTCTATAAGATAAATAAGCAGCCAGTCCGGCTGAATATGGCATTCACGGAAACCCTTAAGTTTTCCTTTAAGCTCGTGATCGTGATACTTTTCCTCTAATATTTTGCCCTGACGCAAAGTATCAACTACATCATCTAAAAGAGAAATATCTAATCTACGTTTCTTCATCAGCTTATAACTTTTCTTATAAGCTGATGTAAATTTGATGACGTATGACATTTAATTATCAAGAGCTTTCTTCAACTCATCCATACTCGTATATCCCTTGATGTCAGGATTATGAGAAATACGTTTAGCTTCGTTGGCGGCGTCCAGTAATTCACTGGAATATTGTGGAACTTCTACTTTGAAAGGAAGACCATGTTTCATAATGCACTGTCTCAGGAAAATGTTAACAGCACTTGACATATCTAACCCGAGCTCACTGAAAAGCTCATTAGCCTGTTTTTTTACATCTGAATCAATGCGTATTTGAGTTTGTACTGTGGACATATCGTTTGCCTCCATACATTCACATTGTAATGCAAATAGTTTACAATGTAAATATTATCTGACTAAAATATCAATTTTTGATGAAATGATTGTATGTTCATGTGAATGCTCCAGATATATTATTTACAAATCAACAGAAAAAGCTTGAAGATGACGTTACGTCATCTTTTAATATAATTATGTTGAATGATGGAGGGTTATCCATGAAAGGTATTATACTTGCCGGAGGATCCGGTACACGTCTGTATCCTTTAACACGTGTGACATCCAAACAGTTATTACCAGTTTATGACAAACCAATGATCTTTTATCCGATCAGTACATTAATGTTAGCAGGTATCAGAGACATCCTGATTATCTCTACACCGCATGATCTGCCTAACTTTGAGAGCCTGCTTGGAGATGGGAGTGAATTTGGTGTTCACTTTTCCTATAAAGTACAGGAAACACCAAATGGACTTGCCCAGGCATTTGTATTAGGTGAAGAATTTATCGGGGATGATAATGCATGCCTGGTATTAGGAGATAACATCTTCTATGGCAATCATTTCGGCAGAATGTTAAGAAATGCCGTAAAGAATGCGGAAGAGAATCACAGAGCTACAGTATTTGGAAAGTATGTCAATGATCCGGAGAGATTCGGTATAGCAGAATTTGATGAAAACGGAAAGGTCATCTCATTAGAAGAAAAGCCTGCACATCCAAAAAGCAATTATGCTGTGGTAGGTCTGTATTTCTATGACAACCGCGTTGTGAAATATGCCAAAGAACTGAAACCTTCCGCCAGAGGTGAGTATGAGATCACCGATCTGAATAAAGTATATTTAAATAACGGTGATCTTGACTTACAGGTACTTGGGAGAGGATTCTCATGGGTTGATACAGGTACAGTAGAGTCAATGGCTGAAGCCACAAACTATGTCAGATCCATTGAACATATTCAGGGTATCCGTATCTCTGTACCGGAAGAGATTGCTTATTACAATCACTGGATTGATGAAAAGCAGTTATTAACTACTGCTGATTTATATGGAAAGAGTCCGTATGGTGAGTATTTAAGAGATCTTGCGAATAACAGCATACAGGGACCTATTCATAGTGTGGAAGAAAAGGAGAAGAATTAATATGAATATTGTTGTGACAGGCGGAGCCGGATTTATCGGATCTAACTTTGTATTTTATGAGATGAAGAATCATCCTGAAGACAGAATTATTGTTATTGATAAGCTGACATATGCCGGTAATTTAAAGACATTAAAACCGGTTATGGATAAGCCAAATTTCAAGTTTTATAAAGCAGATATCTGTGATAAAGATGCCATTGACAGGATCTTTGATAAAGAAAGACCGGATATCGTGGTTAACTTTGCGGCTGAATCACATGTAGACCGTTCGATTGAAAATCCTGAGATTTTCTTAACTACAAATATCATAGGTACTGCCGTATTAATGGACGCATCCAGAAAATACAATGTAAAGAGATATCATCAGGTATCTACGGATGAAGTATATGGCGATCTGCCATTAGACAGACCGGATCTGTTCTTTACAGAAGAGACACCTCTGCATACATCCTCACCATATTCTTCTTCCAAGGCTGGTGCTGACTTATTAGTCAATGCCTATCACAGAACTTATGGACTTCCTACTACAATTTCCAGATGTTCCAATAACTACGGACCTTATCAGTTCCCGGAAAAGTTAATTCCTTTAATGATTGCCAATGCATTAGCAGATAAGAAGCTTCCGGTTTATGGCGAAGGCAAGAATGTCAGAGACTGGCTGTATGTAGAAGATCATTGCAAGGCTATTGATCTGATTATCAGAAAAGGCAGAGTTGGTGAAGTCTATAACATCGGTGGTCATAACGAAATGCACAACATCGATATTGTAAAGATTATTCTGAAAGAATTAGGTAAGCCGGAATCATTAATTGAACATGTTACAGACAGAAAAGGACATGACCAGAGATATGCCATAGATCCTACCAAGATTCATAATGAATTGGGATGGCTGCCTGAGACCAAGTTCAAAGACGGTATTAAGAAGACCATTCAGTGGTATCTCGATAATAAAGAATGGTGGAAAGATATCATCAAGGGTGATTATCAGAACTACTATGAAGAGATGTATGGAAAGAAAGAAGTAATTGACTGATGAAGGTATTTGTTACAGGAGTAGGCGGACAGCTTGGTCATGATGTGATGAATGAGCTTGCCAAAAGAGGATATGAAGGTATCGGTTCTGATATTAAAGAAGTATATTCCGGTATTCAGGATGGTACTGCTGTCACAAAGATGCCTTATGTCTCTCTTGATATTACAGATAAAGATGCCGTGAATAAAGTCATCACAGAAATTCATCCGGATGTCATTATTCATTGTGCTGCCTGGACAGCCGTAGATATGGCAGAAGATGATGACAAGGTAGAAAAGGTAAGAGCGATTAATGCCGGGGGAACGCAGAACATTGCGGATGCGGCTAAGGCAATAGATGCCAAGATGGTATATATTTCTACTGACTATGTCTTCAATGGCAAAGGTACTGAACCATGGGATCCTGACTGCAAGGATTATGATCCTATCAATGTCTATGGAAAGACAAAGCTGGAAGGAGAACTTGCCGTAGCCAATACATTAAAGAAATACTTTATTGTAAGAATTGCCTGGGTATTTGGTAAGAATGGTCATAACTTTATCAAGACAATGCTCAAAGTGGGTAAAACACATGATGAAGTCAGAGTAGTTGATGATCAGATCGGAACCCCTACCTATACATTAGATCTTGCCAGATTGTTGGTTGATATGATTGAAACAGACAAGTATGGCTATTATCATGCGACAAATGAAGGCGGGTATATATCCTGGTATGATTTCACTAAAGAAATCTATAAGGATGCAGGATATACAACAAAAGTTATTCCTGTTACTACGGAAGAATATGGCTTAAGCAAGGCCGCAAGACCTTTTAACTCCAGACTGGATAAGTCCAAGCTTGTAAAGAATGGATTTAAACCACTTCCAACCTGGCAGAATGCCGTAAAGAGATATATTGATGAATTAGATTTGGAGCATCTTGATTAATTATGGGACAAATTAAAGTAGAAAAGAATGTCGGTGGTATAGAAGGACTTTGTGTCATTACACCGGCAGTACATGGTGATAACAGAGGCTACTTCATGGAAACATACAATGAGAATGACATGAAGGAAGCAGGTTTTGACATTAACTTTGTACAGGACAATCAGTCTATGAGTACAAAGGGTGTATTAAGAGGCCTTCACTTTCAGAAACATTATCCGCAATGCAAATTAGTCAGAGCAGTCAGAGGATCTGTATTTGATGTGGCAGTAGATTTAAGAAGTGAATCCAAAACCTATGGCAAGTGGTATGGTGTGGAATTAACTGCAGAGAATAAGAAACAGTTCCTGATTCCGGAAGGATTTGCGCATGGCTTCCTTGTCTTAAGTGATGAAGCAGAGTTCTGCTATAAAGTAAATGACTTCTGGCATCCTAATGATGAAGGAGGCATGGCCTGGAATGATCCTGAAATCGGTATTACATGGCCTCATTTAACTGGTACATATCAGGGCAGTGCAAGTGCAGAAGGCTATGCATTGGATGATGGCACACCATTGAATCTATCCGATAAGGATCAGAAGTGGCTTGGTCTGAAGGATACATTTAAATTTTAATTTTAAGAAATAAAAGTATATGATTATTGCGCATATACTTTTATTTTGGAGGAATTATGAAGCAGTATGATTATCTGGTCGTAGGATCAGGATTATTTGGAGCTGTGTTTGCGCATGAAGCACATAAAGCAGGAAAGAAAGTTCTGATAATTGATAAAAGAGATACTATAGCAGGCAATGTCTATACAGAAGACATTGAAGGCATTCATGTACATAAATATGGTGCACATATCTTCCATACAAATAATGAAGAAGTATGGAAGTATGTACAGCAGTTTGCGGTATTCAACCGTTTTACCAACAGCCCTGTAGCTAACTACAAAGGAGAACTGTATTCCCTGCCTTTCAATATGTATACATTCAATAAGATGTGGGGTGTTACTACACCAGAACAGGCACATGAAAAGATAGAACAGCAGAAGGCTGCCTACGGTACAGATCATCCAAAGAATCTGGAGGAACAGGCTGTTTCATTAGTTGGTAAAGATATATTTGAAAAACTGATTAAGGGCTATACAGAGAAACAGTGGGGACGTGACTGTAAAGACTTACCGGCATTCATTATCAAGAGATTACCGGTACGCTATACCTTTGATAATAACTACTTTAATGCTTTATATCAGGGCATTCCGGTAGGAGGCTATACAAAGATGGTAGCCAATATGCTGGATGGCATTGAAGTAAGATTACATGAAGATTACCTTTCTGATAAAGAGAAATATGATGCATTAGCAGATAAGGTAATCTATACAGGACCTATTGATGCTTACTTTGATTATTCTTTAGGGAATCTTGAGTATAGATCAGTCAGATTTGAAACAGAAGTACTGGATACACCTAATTTCCAGGGAAATGCAGCTGTGAACTATACCGACAGAGAAACACCATGGACAAGAATCATAGAACATAAGTGGTTCCAGTTTGGCAAAGATGATGAAGGCAATGATCTTCCTAAGACAGTGATCTCAAGAGAGTATTCTTCTGAATGGAAGCCTGGAGATGAACCATATTATCCGGTAAATGATGAGAAGAACAGTCAGAGATATGCACAATATAAAGCTTTAGGAGATAAAGAAACTGATGTCATCTTTGGCGGCAGACTTGGTGAATACAAGTATTATGATATGGATCAGACAATCGCAGCCGCGTTGAATTGTGCAAAGAATGAACTGAAGTAATGAGTACCTGTGTCTTATAGGGCACAGGTATTTTCTTTTGCACATATGGTAGAATAGTGTAAGTATGAAACATAAAGTTAAGATAATAATGATTGTCTTGCTGGGAATACTGGCATTGTATCTGGTACTTGGTTTGATTCTGAATCAATGGAAGACAGTCATAGAGATACATGGTAATGATACAGTCACAACAGAATATGGTCTTTTATATAATGATGAAGGCGCAGATGCCTATGAAAGAGGCACATGGTTTCCGTTTGTTCATAGAACAGTATCCTACAAAACAGATAATACGGTAAACACAAATAAACTGGGAACCTATACCGTAACATATAAATCAGAAGGTACTTCTGTTACACGCAAGGTAGAAGTAAAAGATACGCATAAGCCGGTTATTGTATTAAAAGAAAGCTCTCTTTTCTATACACTTCCGGGTCATCCCTATGAAGAAGAAGGCTATACAGCCTGGGACAGATATGATGGCAATTTAACGGATCAGGTAAAGAGTGAAGAGAAGAATGGGACTGTATACTATACAGCCACTGATTCTCATGGAAATAAAGCTGAGGCAGAAAGAAAGATAGTCTATGATGACCGCAAGCCTCCGGTTATAGAACTGGATGGTGGTCATGAAGTAACCTGGTACATTGGAGAAGGAGAGTATAAGGATGCTTATACTGCCACAGATGATGTGGATGGAGATGTTACGGATAAAGTTCAGGTAGAAGGCACGGTAGACAGTACTACACCTGGTGACTATACATTAACGTATACTGTTACAGATACAAGAGTAGTCCATGTATCAGATCGACCAGTCAATCATTCTGGCCCGGAAGATAACAAGACTATCTATCTGACCTTTGATGATGGACCAGGACCATACACAGATCAGTTGTTAGGCATATTGGCCAAGTATGATGTTAAAGCAACCTTCTTTACAACTTCTGCTTTCCCTGCCTACGCTGGTGAAATCAAGAAAGAGGCAGAAGCTGGTCATACTGTTGCAGTACATACCTATACACATAACTATGGAAAGATCTATGCTTCTACGGATGCCTATTGGGCTGATTTCAATGCCCAGAATGAAGTCGTCCATGCACAGACCGGTAACTATACAAACATGTTCCGCTTCCCTGGCGGCAGCTCCAATACCGTCAGTAAGAATTACTGCAGGGGTGTCATGCATGCGCTGGCATCACAGGCAGATGCCTTAGGATATTCTTACTATGACTGGAATGTATCATCCGGTGATGCCGGTGAAACAACAAATACAGATACTGTATATAACAATGTCATTACTGGCATTTCCAGAAACAGTGCCGCAGGACATCCTTCCGTTGTTCTCCAGCATGATGTCAAGAGCTATTCTGTCAATGCTGTAGCACGTATCATCGAGTGGGGATTAAAGAACGGCTATCACTTTGAAGCTCTTCATGATGGCAGTTATACAGCACATCATCCGATCGCAAACTAATGTTTGCATAAGAATCATGAAGTGTGTATGATCATCACATATGAGAAAGAATGGTCAGAATACAGTAAAACAAAACAGCTGGAAAAGATATTTATTTCTTTATACAGCTGTTTTTATCATTCTTTTATTCTTTGTCTTTGGGTATTTCTTCTTTCAGGGAAAATCCTTTGTATGGCATATGGATGGAAGAGAACAGCACTTCCAGGCTTTGGCATACTATGGAAAGTGGCTCAGAAGTATTCTTAAGAATCATCATCTCAATACATATACATTTGGTTTAGGCTATGGCGGGGATATCTTACAGACATTATCCTATTATGTTATCGGTGATCCTCTGAATCTCTTATCTGTATTTGTACCGGTAAAGTATACTGTTTATCTCTATGAAACATTAATTCTCTTAAGACTGTATCTGGCTGGAATTGCCTTCAGTCACTACTGCTGGTATAAGAATCAGAAGAATTCTCTGGCTGTATTATCCGGTACACTCATATATATCTTTTCTTCCTATGCCTTATTTGCGTCAGTCAGACATCCGTATTTCATCAATCCGATGATCTACTTTCCATTCTTATTAGAAGGCATAGAAAGATTCCATGAAGATAACCATAAACCATGGTTATTTATCTTTATGGTTGCCTTATCAGCTTCTTCTAACTTCTATTTCTTCTATATGATCGTGGTTATGGCTGTTTTCTATGTATTGATACATTTGCCATCCTGGTATCATAAGGATATAAAGAATGCATTGTTATTTATATTAAAGCTGTTAGGTATCGGCATCATCGGCTTAATGCTTGCCATGTTCTTGTTCATGCCGGTTGTTCTGTTCTATCTGAATGATCCGCGTACAAAGGTTAAGACAGTATATGGACTGTTATATGAAGGTAAATACTATCGTCAGATGTTCTCTGATTTCATCGGATATGGCAGACCGGGACATTGGGCATATCTAGGATATGGTGCTTTATCCATAACCTGTATCTTTACTCTGTTTGTACGTAAAAGAAACAGAGGGTTAAAGACAGCATTTATACTGTTAACGATAGGTATGATGATTCCGGCATTTGGATCCTTTATGAATGGATTCTCTTATCCGGTAAACAGATGGATATGGGCATATTCCATGCTTGTCGGATATATTACTGTAACTGTCTTTGATGACTTTATGGTACTAACAAAGAAACAGACAATTATCATTCTTGGATTATTAACTGCCTATGTTGTCTTCTCTCTGTTATTGGGAGAACATAATTTACAGTTGTTATTTGCCATACTGATGTTTGTATTCATCATGGCATATCGATTCTTCTCTACCGAAAGCTTCCGTCATCAGAAGAAGACAGTAGAAAATATATTAGTTATCTTTACGGTATTTGCGGTAGTATTCAATGCCTTCAGTGCATATGGCATTGATAACTATACAAAAGAATTCATAGACCTTGATGATGCCAGAAGCAGTATCTTTGATACAGATGCTCATAATGTAAAGAAAGTATCTGAAAAAGATAACCAGACTTTTACAAGATATACAGGCAGATATCTGGAAGAGAATGCATCATTATTACAGGGTATTTCTTCTACCCAGTATTACTGGTCATTAGGCAACCCGTATATTGCCATGTTTAATTCTGAAATGGCATTACCGGATAACCGTTCTTTCAAATACTATGATCTGGATGACAGAACCGCATTACAGGAATTAGCTTCAATAAACTATATGTATTCCGATAATGGTGATCCATTATCCTATGGATACTCTGTTTCATCCTATAATGACCTTCATACCAATAACAATGCACTGCCATTAGGATATACCTATACTGAGTATTTAACAAAGAAACAGTATGAACAGTTAGATCCTGTTGAAAAAGAAGATGCTTTATTAAAGAGCGCTTATATCAATAAGGATATAGAAGGTTTAGACAATTCTTCTGACCACAGTGATGTAAAGCATATCGCGTATTCATTGGAACCTGAAAACTATAATGTCTCTCAGAAAAAGAATACCTTTATTGTCACAAAGAACAATACAAGCATTACCCTGTATATCAATCCGGTAAAGAATGCGGAAACTTATGTCACTTTAAAAGGCATGCAGTATGAAGGATTTACCGATATGGATCTGTATAATGAAAAAGCAGAAGATCCTAACGGTACGCATAATATTGTCAGATGGAACTCTTTAGGTATTGCGGAAAGAGAACATCTGGAAGAAAAAGATGCAGAGTATATAGAACCAGACAGTCTACCGATCCGGGTATCTTTTTCAAACTATGATAAGTCAAAGACAAAGAAGTTTTTCCGCTACTATACACCAAAGCATCAGTACTATGCAGGAAGACATGACTTTACAATAAACGGCGGCTATCAGAAAGATGGTGTCCGTACCATTACCATCACATTCCCGCAGATGGGCAGATATACCTTTGACTCTATCAGTGTGGAAGCTTTGAAAATGGATCACTATGAAGAAGATGTTTCTGCATTAAAGAACAATGTATTAGAAAACATTAATCTTCATGAAGATGATGCATACAGTACAAAGACCATCACTGGTACCGTACATTCTGATCAGAAGGAATTATTATGTGTGACAATACCATATGCCAAAGGATGGGATGTTTATGTAGATGGTAAGAAAACAGATATCATCCGTACCAATACCATGTATATGGGAATTGCATTAAATAAGGGAGATCATAAGATCAGACTTGTCTACCATACACCTGGTTTAAAGGAAGGCCTGCTTATAACCGGTATGGGTATCGTATCCTGCTTTATTCTTTACTTTGTTTTGAAGAAGAAGTCTTCATAACCATGGCAATTGCCATATTGCCATCATGTGATATGGATACCTCTAATTCCGGATGATGAAGGATGTAGGGAGAACCATCTGAATGATGAAGAATGGAATAATGCAGGTATTGCTTATCCGAAGTTGCCTTGTATATGGCTTCCTTGGCCGCAAATCTTCCGGCCGCATATTCTTTTCTTCTTTTATCTGTTTTGAACTGGCTATATTCCTGCAGTTCTTCTTCCGTAAGGATGGTATGAATAAAGGTATCTGATAAATCAATTCTGTTTATATCTACAATGTCTATGCCAATCATATACGTATTGTAACTTGAAGCAGTATGGAAATAAAAGTAGAATGCAGTAGGTAGTTTTATATGAAAAAGAAAAAGAAAAAACAATCCAAAGCAGTCAGAATACTATTGGATATTATCCTTGTGGCAGCGTTAATAACAGCAGGATATTCCGGCTACCGTCTGTATACAGGCATGCAGGAATATCATGAAAGTAAAGAAGTCTATGATGATATTAACCAGAAGGTGATTGTACATAAGGATACAGAAGAAGATACTTTTCAGATTGACTGGGATGCATTAAGAAATCAGAATGCGGATACAGCCGGATGGATACGCCTAAAGGATTCCAATATAGATTATCCGTTTGTATATGCCAGCGATAATGCCTATTACTTAACACACTTGTTTGATGGTACCTATAACCGGTCCGGCTGTGTGTTTGTGGATGCCAATAACCAGCATAACTTCTTAGATAAGAATACCGTATTATATGCTCATCATATGCATAATGGAACGATGTTTGCGGATGTAGAAAACTATAAGGATTCTTCATACTACAGCAGTCATAAAGAGATAGAGATCTATACACCAGAGCAGAACTATGTCATGTATCCTGTCGCAGGTATCGTGACGACTGGTACAGATGACTATGTAAGATATTCTTTTACAGATGATGCAGATTACATGAACTATGTAAAGTACTTTACGGATCGTTCCACGTTCCAGTCAGATGAAACCATTCAGCCGGAAGACCAGATGGTTATGTTAAGTACCTGTTCCTATGATGTAGCTGATGGAAGATATGTATTAATCGGTAAATTAGTAAAGAAGTAATATGAGTAAAAAGAATCAGGGAAGAGATTATTACGATGATGACTATGCGTATGAAGAATATGAATATGTGTCATCACCAGTAAGAAAACCTGTTAAAAAGAAGAAAAGAAGACTCGGGAGTCATTTTATATGGCTGCTTCTTTTGATCATATCCATAATCTTCTTCATTACGTTTTTAAAGCAGCCGATGTTTCCAAAGAAATGGTCATTGATGCTGTTATTGATATTGAGTGTAATTCTCTTTATCACAGGTTTCTTTACAAAGCATCTTTCCAACAGAAACAGATTCCAGAAGACGGTAAACTGTATTCTTGTTATCGCCTTGTTAATCGGAAGTATTGCCTTACCTTATTATGTAGATAAAGTATCTGAGTTAATTAACAGTGCAACGAATGATGTTGTATACATAGACCTTTATGCAATGTCTGATGCCTATAAAGAGGCACATGCGGATATCTTTCAGAATACGATAAAACTGCCTGATAAAAAGACAGATATGAAAGAATACAGAGATGCTGTGTATGGAACTTCTGTATCTACGGATCAGTCAAAACAGAAATATGCCTTAGAACAGTTAAAGAAACTCTGTGGCAAAGAAGTGAAAACAAAGGATTCTGATACGCTGGCGGATGAAGTGTCTGATCTCTATAACAATCAAACCGATATCATGATTACTTCGCATGGCAATGATGCCATCATAGAAGAAATGAGCGGATATGAAAACTTCAGTACGGATACCGTACTTCTGTATCAGATCCCCATGGAAATCAAGACAAATGGAACCGTACATACGGATATGACGGATAAACCGTTTACGATCTTCTTTGGCGGTAATGATGAAGAAGGCAGTCTGACATTAGAAGGACGTACCGATGTAGATATGATGGTCACGGTAAATCCGAATACCCATCAGATCGCTATCATCAATATGCCAAGAGACTCCTATCTTCCAAATCCTGCCTATAATGGCGCAAGAGACAAGCTTACTCATTTTGGCTTAAAGGGCATTGATAATACATTAACCGGCTTATCAAACACCATGGATGAGGATATAAGGAACTATGTCATTATTAACTTCACAACATTCAGAGAGATCATCAACGCCCTGGGAGGTACTTTGACAATTGATAACCCATATGCCTTTACCGCTGCGGATGGCACAACCTATGAAGAAGGAAAGATTGAACTGAATGCGGATACTGCCTTAATGTACTGTCGGGAAAGATACAGTCTTCCAAATGGTGACTTTGACAGAGCGGCACACCAGCAGATAGTCATGCAGGCAATTATCAATAAACTGACAAGCAAGAGTGTCATTACTCATTTCAATGATCTCTTAACAAGAATACAGGGTAAGTTTTTGACGAATATATCCAGTGATTCTATCTATGCATTATGTCAGAAACAGTTAGATGAGAATATCAAATGGAATATCGTGAAATATCATATCCAGGGAACAGTCGGAAGTGAGATCTGTGCTTCCGCACCAGGACAGCCATTATCCGTAGTATATCCATATACCAATCAGATCACTTTCTGTCAAAAGGTTATGAATCAGGTAAAGAATGGGGAAACCATTGAACAGAAAGAACTTCCGGAAGGTAGTTTTGAAGAAGATGACAGCGAATAAAACTGCTCGTATAATATTTACTAAAGAAGGTGAATAACAGTATGTATACAATTAAGGATCTGTATGATCTGGATCATACACTGGCATCAGAGTATCTGTCACAGTTTACGTATCCATGGGAAGCATTAAAAGGAATCAAGGACATGATTCTCTCCATTGGAAGTAATCTTCCGGAAGATGAATATGAAGAAGTTGCTGAACATGTATGGGTTCATAAGACAGCACATGTATTTGACAGTGCGTATCTGGGTGCACCATGCATTATCGGGCCACGTACAGAAGTCAGACATTGTGCTTTTATCAGAGGCTCAGCACTCGTAGGTGCTGATTGTGTAGTAGGAAACTCTGTAGAATTAAAGAATGTGATTCTCTTTGATCACGTACAGACACCGCATTATAACTATGTCGGTGATTCTATTCTCGGTTACTATGCCCATACAGGTGCCGGTGCCATTACATCCAATGTCAAGAGTGACAAGAAACTGGTAATTGTTCATGATCGTGTGAATGGTGAAGATATTGAAACAGGTCTCAAGAAGATGGGTGCCATGTTAGGTGACCATGTGGAAGTGGGCTGTAACTCCGTATTGAATCCGGGAACTGTGATCGGCAGAAATTCCAGAGTCTATCCGACATCCTGTGTCAGAGGCGTTGTTCCTGAAAATGCCATCTGGAAAAATGATGGAACCATAATAATGCAGAAGTGATTATCCTGACGGATAGTCACTTTTTGTAAATTGTATGTAAAATCTGAATCGATAGCGTATATAATGCAGTCATGCCAGAAAAGCGAAAAAAACATACGCATAGTCATTATGCACGTCAGAGATTTTTAAACAGACGCAGAAAGTCCGGAAAGTCTTCTGATGAAGTTGAAATATCTGAATATAAAGTCACCGTAAAGCATCAGGAAGAAAGTAAACCTGTGTCTTCTGATTTTAAGGTACAGAAGAAAGCCCTGAAAGAAAATTTTGTTAAAGACAAAGATAAACTAAAGCAGGATATTACAGAAGCTAAGAAGGACTATCAGAAACAGAAGGTATCTTATAAAGAGAACAAAAAGTTTTTAAGGAAAGAAGAAAGACAATATAAGAAGGCAGCCAGGAAGGAAAACAGACAGAAACATGGCAGTCTTCTGGTTTCCATATTAATTACTGTCTTTGTGACATTTGGTGTTCTTTTACTGGCAACGGTTTTATGGCTCATGCGTACATGGCCATATCTGAAGATGGATGAATTAATCTATGAGGCTACTGCACCATTAGAAGGTACCGGAGCGAATATGATTATCGGCTATCTGGTGCAGTGTGGCATACCGGCACTGATTGCTTTCATAGCGGTTATTATCGTTTTATTCATACTTCATAAAAAAGACAGTAAAGTCAGAAAGGCAGGCAAGAGCATTCTGACCTGTGCTGCCGCGGCATGCATAGCTGTTTCCGGTACATTGTTCTGGAATCATCTGGATGTTGGCGCATATCTGGAAAATCAGAACTCTGATACAGATTTCATAGGGGATCACTATGTAGATCCTTCAACTGTAAATATTACATTCCCTGAACAAAAAAGAAATCTGATTTATATCTATCTTGAATCCATGGAAATGACATATTCCAACAAAGCCAATGGCGGCGGCTTTGACGACAACTATATTCCTGAATTAACAAAGCTTTCAGAAAAAAATGAGAATTTCTCCGGTAACAGTAAGAAGTTAAACGGAGCACACTCTCTGGCAGGAACTACCTGGACCATGGGCGGTATCTTCGGGGCAACATCAGGTCTTCCTTTACAGGTAAGCATAGATGGCAACAGCATGGATACACAGACATCCTTTTTCCCTGGTATTACTTCCTTAGGAGATATTTTGGAACAGCAGGGATACAATCAGGTGTTTGAATGCGGATCTGACGCAAACTTCGGTGGACGTGAATTGTATTTTGAAGATCATGGAAACTATGACATTCATGATATTAATTACTTTAAGTCTACCGGTCAGCTTCCGGAAGACTACTATGTCTGGTGGGGCTATGAAGACGAAAAGCTGATTGATTTTGCCAAGCAGGATTTAACAGAACTGGCTTCAGAAGGCAAACCGTTTAACTATACGATGTTAACGGCAGATACGCATTTTGAGGATGGATATGTATGTGATCTGTGTGATGATAAATTTGGTGATAATCAGTATGCTAATGTCATTGCGTGTTCTTCAAAACAGGTCAGTGAGTTTGTCTCCTGGATACAGGAACAGCCATGGTATGACAATACAACGATCATTCTTTCCGGTGATCACCCGACAATGGATTCTGATTTCTGTGATCCGGTATCCCCTGACTATCAGAGAAGAGTCTATACAGCCTATATCAATTCTGCCGTACAACCGGAAGATCCATCTGAAAAAAGAGACTATACAACCATAGATAACTTTCCTACAACCTTAGCCGCATTAGGTGCAGAGATTGATGGAAACAGACTGGGTTTAGGCACAAATGTCTTCTCTTCCAAGAAAACACTCTGTGAAGAAATGGGCTTTGATGTATTATCTTCCTATGTTTCCAGAAAGTCGGAGTTTATGAAAAAGGCAGCCAGGGTGGATAAGACATCCCGTGCCCTGCTGGAAAGAACAGGTGAAATTCCTTCCGCCGAGGTTTCAATTGAAAAGTATGATCCTGTCAGTGAAAGTGCAGAAATCTCTGTACATGATCTGATATTTGTAAAAAACATCAGACATCTGGATGTGGATATTACAGATGAAGATGGACAGTTACAGACTGTACAGATGAGTTTACAGAGTGATGGAACGTATCATGCAAGTATTCCGATGTCAGATGACGCAAAACATCTGGAAGTGAATGCTTATATAAAAACGGATGGTACTGATGAACTGGATAAGGAAACATTATTCACTTATGAAGGCAATCTGCATTTCCTTTCCAGTCAGGAAAATGATCTGCCATCCTATCTGCATGATCTGAGTCTTCTGGATTTATCAAAGTATACAATCTTTATGGTGGAACAGGGCGACGCTTCAGCACACTTGCGGAAGAGTGACGGTAAAGCATTTGAAGCCCTGAATATTCCTTCTTCCTTTATCATGGATGATCAGAAGACCCATCTTGCAATATTGTCAGATGATGGCATTACGTTAAAAGAAGGTAATGATACCGTAGAAGAAAACGGCTATATCAATAATGCCTTGTATTATTATCTGTTTTCTACCAGAGATGATGATTCATTATCTTCCATACAGATTGGCAGAAATCAGTTTGGACCTCAAGGCAATGGTATTAACTTTGTTGTATTGGATAAAGATACGAATTCTGTTGTTTCTCAATATGCATATGATTCTACACAATATGGACCAGAAGCATCTTTAAAAGCATCTTATGATCAGAACAATGGAGCTGTAATGATTACAGCATCTGATTTTAACGGTATACTGGATATGAAAGCTGCCAGCGCTGTTGTGACATATAAAGACAAGCGCCGTCAGGTTACGCTGAATGCTTCAGATAATGGTGATGGCACATACAGTGGATCTTTGAATATAAATGATGACTGGGACAGCAGTAAGCTAAAGGTGATTGTTTATGGACAGTCATCAGATGACAGATGGTATCGTGCATCAGACTGTAAAGTAAAGAATGGTTAAACAGGTGACATATATGGATGGTATAACAACAAGGAAAAGAGCTCTGGTTCTTTATAATCCAACGGCTGGTACAGGCAGTTCCCCGGAAGACTTAATGAAGGCAATAGAATATCTGACTTTAAATCATATTGAAGTAACGGTCTATCCGATTATGCCTTCAGAAGGACTTGTATCAGAAACAATTCTGCATGAAAACCATGACCGGTTTGACTTAGCTGTTGTATGTGGCGGCGATGGTACCCTGAATCATGCGATTAACGGTTTATTGAAAGATAACATTCATATGCCGATAGGATATGTACCGGAAGGCAGTACAAATGATTTCTCAAAGTCTTTATATGGAAATCATGGTCGCTCGATACTGGATGTATGTCATTACATAGTAAATGGAAAGACATTTACCTATGATGCCGGAAAGTTCAATGACAGTTACTTTAATTACGTGGCAGGCTTTGGAGCATTCCCTATGGTAAGCTATACAACTCCACAGAATATGAAGAACTCACTGGGATATGCGGCATATATTCTCAAGTTAATCACAGCAATACCAGAAGGTTTATCTTTTAACAGACATTGTGTAATAGAACATGATGGAATTACAGAAGAAGGTAATTATATGTTTGGACTGATTACCAATTCTGTTTCTGTTGGGGGTGTACAGCCTGGTTTAATTAAAAAGAGTTCCCTGAATGACGGGGTTTTCGAAGTAACGATGGTCAAGGCTAATCTGAATCCTGTACAGATAGCCAATGTATTGAATGCATTGAATTCAGATAATCCGCATAGTGACAGCGTCACGACATTCCAGATGAAACATGGAACATTCACTTTCGACAGTGAAGTACCTTGGACTCTGGATGGAGAAGATGGCGGTAATGAAAAAGATATTGCCATAGATGTTGTGCCGGATGCTATAACAATATATGCACCGGAAGAATAAATATGAGGCAGCTTGTCATAAAGCTGTCCTTTTTGTTAATGTCAAATTATAAGCAGCAATGCTGCTAACTTTATGAATGATCTTCGGCTTTAAACATTGCATTCATAGAATCAAATGATGCCTGAAGATTAAGCCAATACCCGGCACTTGTGCCAAGTATACGGGAAAGCTTTTCAGCCATTTCGATTGAAAGCTCTTGTTCACCATTAATTAACTTACTTAAATTATTAGGAGTAG
The DNA here is from genome assembly GCA_964535445.1 of uncultured Galactobacillus sp. Lineage (GTDB taxonomy): Bacteria > Bacillota_I > Bacilli_A > Erysipelotrichales > Erysipelotrichaceae > Bulleidia. Next base: position 52,265 of record CAZHUX010000006.1, read on the forward strand.
TATCAAGTCTTTTGGCAAAATCTTCTTGTGTAATACCTGTTTCATCTATTATCTCTTTCAGATAATATCCGGGATGGAAAGCAATCTTGTCATTATGTTCAATATAATTACTCATCAGGCTAGATCTTCTCCTCTCTAAATGTTTTATCAACATCAATAACGTTTATTCTTGAATATATATTAATAGTAAAGATATTCA
>CAZHUX010000007.1:0-45774 GCA_964535445.1 uncultured Galactobacillus sp.
TTCTGGAATTCATCAGCACTCATACCATCCTTCAGGCTGGTAGTAAGTACCTCATCCTTCGGTCCTGTCATCATAAATACTGCGGTGCGCAGTCCCGGTGCAAATTCACCATGACTGATCAAAACAACATACTTTGTCATAAAATTCCTTTCTCTTTTACGCAAATTTACAAATAAATTACTTAAATCTGCAAGCGCTACCAATATATTAGCATAAGAAATTGCAAGTGCGCACAATTTTGTGTGAAATTATGTGAAAATTAATTTTCACAATTCAGCAGCGATTGCTTCGCAGACACCATGGATTGTTACTTTACCTGCACCAGCCGGTATAAACAGACTCTGTCCCTGCTCTAATAAGACACTTTCATCTCCACAGGTAACTGTTCCATAGTTCTGTGTCATCGTCAGAGAGATGAATGATCTCTCATCTGCGTCAATGGAGAGTTCTTTCAATACCTGCAGGCTGTAGACATGGAAATAATCTGTTTCTCTTAGTAATTCCAGTCTTCCGTTCTCACTTGTTTCAATTAACTGTGATGGATATGGATTGACTGTATATGGTTCCAGTCTTGTGACTTCTTCAGCCTTGGCAATATGCAGAGGTCTTGTATGACCCTGGGCATCCTTGCGGTTATAGTCATAGACTCTGTAGGTGACATTGGAACGCTCCTGAATCTCCATGATCAGGCAGCCCTTTCCAATTGCATGCAGTGTACGGCTGACAACCAGATACACTTCTCCCTTATGGACAGGAATGTAGTTCAGATAGTTGGTAATGGTATTATCTTCGATATGCTTTCTGAATTCTTCAGAAGTCATCTTTTCTTTTAAGCCAAGATATAGGAAAGCACCCGGTTCAGCATCGACAATAACCCACATCTCTGTCTTGCCATTATCATGTTCTACTCTTCTGGCATATTCATCATCCGGATGAACCTGAATGGAAAGATTTCCTTTCGCGTCAATAAACTTGATCAATAACGGAATATCATCTGTTTTGCATGCTGTACCAAGTACCTCAGGATGTTCCTTTACATAATCCAGCAGACTTTCATCATTGATTTTACTGATGCCATCCGGATGGGTTGAAAGCTCCCAGCTTTCCGCCACAATCTTCAGATCTCCGGGATCTTTGTGATACGCTTCTGCAAGCCTGTTTCCGCCCCATAAATAGTCTTTTAATGCCGGGGTCAGACGATTCAGTTTTTTCATGATCATTTTCTCCTAACTTAATAACTTTGAAAGAATATAAAACAGTATCATGGCAGCGATAGGAATAATAAACAGCATACTTGTACCTGCTGTAACCTTCTTCTCAAGCTTATCCCAGCCTGCCTGTGAGAAATAATATCTTTCATCGGTTGTACGTACGACAACCTTTTCTTCCATCAGATTGGCAATCGTATAGGCAAGTACCGGTGTAGAAAGATGTACATTCTTTAACTCGTCATATCCGATTGCATGCAATTCATCCACAGCCTGCTTTTTCTGTAAGAATTTAATAACGGCACGTCCGGACGTCTCTCTGCCGGACTTAGGCTGTTTTGGTTCTTTTCTTTCCTGCTTTTTCTTAGTCTTCTTATCTGCCATTATTTCTTCTCCCTGCGTTCTTTCTTCGCATGTTTGTAAGCTTCATGTTCCTCATGAATATCCTTGCCAAGATCTGCCGGCACTTCTAATGTACCGACACTGGATGTCAGAACATCTACCTTCCTCTGAAGTCCCTTTTTCTTAGGTTCCATACTGACAACACTGCGCCATAATACCTGCTTGTCTTCATATACAAATCCCTTGTCACTGACGATTGTTCTGCGTTTGACTATTGCAATGAACGTCTGACCAAGCAGAATCACTCCGACAAAGAAATATGCCATTCTGAACCATTCATACTGATGAATTCTTTGATCAAGTGTAAAGAATGAGAAGATGCAGTAAGTCACAAAGGCAAGATACACAGCTGCCCATACCTGATAATAGTTCAGATAGCGTACATTATCTTTTGCATTTTCTGATACAAACTTCTTTCTGGCTTTTACATTAGCCAGTAAATACCTGATCGTACTGTACATAAAATACACACTGTAAGCCGCTAAAGCGATTACAACGACCAGGTAGAAATACTTCGAATTAAAAAAATCTGACATATCTATCTCCGAATCACTTAGTAATAATTTATCGCACGCTTAAAACATGTTCAACCAGAAATTACAAAGAGATTGTTACAAAAAGCAAAAATGGCTGCCACAGGCAGCTCATAAGATTATTTCAGAGAATTTTCATGCTTTGCTTTTTCCGCATCACGCCAATTATCCTGATACCCGCTTAGAAGGTCCACAAACCTCTTTGCGGTTAAGTGAGGTCTCGTGATGGCAGAACCCACTACCACCGCATGTGCTCCAAGGAATATGCACTTCATGGCATCTTCTGGTGTATAGATATGTCCTTCCATCATGACATAGGCATCATCCCTGAAGTCACGGCATATCTTTGCCAGCATTCTCATATCCGGTCCTTCAATATTGGCAGTTTCCTTCGTATAGCCATACAGGGTAGGAGCCACAATATCTGCGCCCATCTCTACAGCATGCTTGGCTTCTTCATAGCTGGATACATCCGCAAAGAAGATGGCTTCCGGGATTTCCCTCTTTGCCTGTGCCAGTAAATCCCAGGCAATTGTTCCTTCATGGGTTCTCTGCTTTGTGCAGTCTAAGGCAATAATCTCAGCTCCGGCATCCCAGATGGCATGTACTTCCTTCATAGTAGGAGTAATGAAAACATCTGTATCATCATGCCATACCTTCCATAAGCCGATCATTGGTAATTCCGGTACGGCTTCCTTGATCTGTCTGATCTGTTCTGGAGAATTGGCCCGGATGCCAACAGAGCCTGCCCATCTGGCAGCTTCTGCAAACTTCACAACAATATACGGGGTATAAATCGGATCATCTTTCTGAACCTGACAGGATACAATCAATCCGCCCTTCATACTTTCAAGGATCTTCTTTTTTCTTTCATCTGTTGTCTTCATATTCATTTTCCTTTTTTACAGATCACAAAATTTTCCGGTAAATCCTTATCTTTCAGACCATCATCCACATATACAGCATGCATGTCATCAAGCGACGCAAATGTACATACAGCCCGTACATCTTTCTTACTCGCATCGACAAGCAGATCCACCTTATGACTTCTTTCCATGACTTTTTTCTTTACGGCACCTAATTCAAACGTACTGACATAAACTTCATTCGTTCTGATACTGAAGCCGTTTGCGGTCATGAATGCATGATCAAAGTTGAAGCCTTCTAACATCTCGATTGTCAGTGTTCCGGAACTCATGTCATATTTACGGTCATAACTGCCTCCGAGTAATACAATCTGCCCTCTGAAGCTTTCCGGTAAATGTCTTATCAGAAAGATACTTGGCGTTACAAGCATCAGATCTTTCTTAACTAAGAAAGGCACCATATAGGCTGATGTTGTACCACTGTCAATATAGACACATTCCCCATCCTGTAATTCCCTTGAAGCTTCACGGCAGATTGCCTTCTTGCTTGAAGCATTTAACTCTGCTTTCTCAGATGTCTTCTTCTCGGTACTTGCATAAATGGAATCTGTCTTTAAAGCTGCCCCGCCATGTTCACGAACCAGCCTGCCCTGTTTCTCCAGATCAATCAGATCACGCATGATCGATGAGCGGGATACCTGCAGACTGTCCATCAGATCTCTGACACTGACAAACCCGTCTTTTTCAAGCTGCTCCATTATGATTTTCTGTCGTTCTTTTTCAAGCATTGCTATCCTCCGATCTTTACAAAGTCACTGGCATAGGCAGATAACTCTTCTTTATTCATGATCTTTAAATCATCATAGATATAGTTTCTGCCTAACTGATGCCATTTCTCTTTACCCAGATTATGATATGGCAGAAGATTGACACTGTTGACATGAAGAGACTTGGCATAAGTGATAATCTCATCCAGCTTATCTTCATTAAAACCTGGAATGACAGGTACTCTGATAATAATGTCTTTTCCTCTTTTCTCGCTAAGATAAGAAAGATTAGAGAAGATTGTATCCGGATCACCTCCGGTTACGGTATGCAGCTTGTCTCTGTCGGTATTCTTGACATCATAGAGAAAGAGATCAATGTATTCTTCTGCCTCTTTCAATTGTTTCAATGGATAATGACCGGTTGTTTCCACAGCTGTATGCAAACCTTTCTCCTTAGCCAGCTTTAATAACTTCAATAACCCTTCAAACTGATAGAAAGGTTCGCCGCCTGAAAAAGTAACACCGCCATGACTTTCTTCATAATAGTCATAATCCTTCATCACTTCCGCAATGATATCTTCTTCTTTCATCATGGTTCCATTCATGGATAAGGCATCATACATACATGCTTTGATACACTTATGACAATTCTGACAAAGATACTTATGCCAATGGAACTGGTTATCATGCCAATCAACCGCATGATTGGCACATGCCTTCTCACAACACCTGCATCCCGTACACTTTTTACGGTTATGCATGAGTACCGGTTCAGCCGTCCATGTTTCCGGATTAGCACACCATGGGCAATGCAGATAACATCCTTTCAAGAATACGGTTGTACGGATGCCCGGGCCATCATGGGTCGCAAATCTCTGAATATTCGATACACTAATCATATAAAGTTCTGCTTAATAACTCTTCCTGTACGTCTCTGGAAAGATTGACGAATACGGCACTGTATCCGGCTACCCTTACAATCAGATCCGGATATTTTTCCGGATGAACCATGGCATCCTCTAATTCACCACGGTCTACACAGGTGACCATCAGCTGGCATCCGCCCTTCTTGAAGTATGTACGCCATAATGCCTTTACCTTATCCGCATCTTCATGCATCATCCTTGGTGTAAATTTCATATTCTGAACACTTCCGGCATGATACCTTGCGTCAAATTTCGCAAGGGAATTCAGACATGCGGTTGGTCCGCTCTTGGCAGCACCACCCTGCGGGTTATTGGCAGGGTTCATGTAAACACCACTGTTTCTGCCATCCAGGGAAGCTGCTGTCTGCTTACCCCAGTCGGTATTGGTCTGGTTATTGGATATGACGATCAGATAGTAGCCCATGCCTTTGGCAATACCTCTGTTACGGATGCCTTTGGCAACATATTCATACAGATCATTCGCCATATCATCCACGTCTTTGATGTCATTGCCATATTTAGGCAGATCCACCAATTCTTTCTGAAGCTTTTCATAACCCTTGAAATCAGCTAAAGCAGCTTCATTTAATTGTTCCAATGTATATTTCTTTTCATCAAAGACCAATCTTTTTATGGCATACAGAGAATCCGAGGCATTGATATTGCCATAGGTTTCATTTGTGCCGCCAAGGATCTCTACGCCACCATCTAATAATGCTTTTCCTCTTGTAATGCAGTCATCCATCAGTATCGATGTAAACAGAAAAGATACTTCCTGATTCATGACTTCATAACTGTGATACTGATCTTCTACAGATAAATCAAAGTAATAATCCAGCAGTTTCTTATACTGATCATAGAACTCATCAAACGTCCTGAAAGAAGATAATGGAGCCACCTTCACCGGTCCTGCCTTATAGACATGATCCATCGGATCATAGCCTTCATTCAATGCCAACTGCAGAATCTTCAGAAGATTGATCAATGTATTAGGAGTACCTACAGACTTACCCTGAATAACAAACTCCGTGCATCCAAACGGGGTATACTGTTCTGCCTCTTCTCTTGGTAGCCGCATGCCGTACATGACTGCCGGAACTTCCACATCATCATTGTAAAGAGTCGGGTATGTAGCTCCTTCAGCCAGACAATCATAAGCCATGTCCAGAATATCCTTTGGCGTTGTATGATCAAATCTCAGTGTAAACTGCGGTTCTACATATCTTGTATTCTTACATACTTCAAGACACAGTCTTGTGAACATGTCACAGGCTTCCACATCTTTTCTTCCCTGTCCACCGACAATGATTCTGCCATTGACAGTCGTCCTGCGGTTTTCAATTAATGTCCATAAGGAATGTACATATCTGTATGCTTCATCCCAGGTCAGAATACCGGCATCAATATCTCTTTTCAGATATGGCCCTAATACAACATCCATGCGTCCGTAATTGATGCATCCGGCACTTAATGCATACAGCCAGAATAACTGTAATGCCTGATGGAATGTGGCAGGCTTATGATCCAGGATATATTCCAGATCACTCTTCATTAAGGCAAGATCTTTCTGTCTTTTGGAATCTGCGGCCATCACCGCTTCCTGAACCAGTTCAATCTGTCTTCTGATGATATCTTCAAATAAGTGCATGGCACCTATACAGGATTGAATAAATGCATTCACAGGCTGCTTTTCAAGCAATGCAATGATTCCCTTTACGCCAAGATTCATTAACTTCTGGTAATCCAGCATCATGCCGGAAAGTCTTGCGGTAGCCATAAACGGATATTTACAGTCAATGAATCTGCCGGTTGTCGTATCATTCAGAACATCCTGACAATAGATAGACTTCACATCATGATACTGCCAATAGTCATATAACTTCTTTACTCTTTCCTTGTCTTCTTCTTTATCAAGCTTTTCACCAAACGCTCTTAATTCATGAAAGACACAATAATGTCCTACCCCGCCGATACTGGTGACACTGCCAAATCCTATTGGTAAGAAATCCAGTCTTCCGGCAATCAGATCCTGATCTTCAATATGTCTGAACATAGCCGGATACAGGACTTTCAGACAATTCAGTTCTCTTTCTGATTTATCAAGTCCGGCACTGTCCTTATGTGCTTTTGTATAAGCCTCCATGATCTCAAGCTGTTCTGCAACGGGCTTTTCACATGGAAGACGATGAGAAACATTGACATTCTGTGAACCTTCAATATTGATATGTGCCATACTCATCCTCCTCACTGTATCTTCATCATAATCACATTCTGAAAGAAAGCAATTATTTTTAGTCATTTTTAATCATTATTAATCATTTAAGAATACAGAGGTATTTGAATATGAATCAGTATTTATTTTTATTCTTTTTGTTTTATTTTATATTTCGTTTTGATCAAAACCATATTATCTTTTGTTTCAAAAACTTTAAGATATTTTATTGCATTATTTTTCTGTTTTATTATGATTCCTGTTGTAAGAACAAAAGCTTACCAAAAGTGATCAAAACATGGCCATGTGATCAAATCAGGAGGAGAAGATATGAATAACATGAAAATCTATGATTTAAGAACTCTTGCATCTGTATCACAGGATAAACCTGCCATTATTGACATCACAGCAGGAATGACAACATTCGGATCAGTTGGCGCTGTATATGCATTTAAGGAGAATCATCCGAACTGGAAGTTATTCATAGATCTGAAGTTAGAAGATGATGACATCATCAATGCCAAGATGGCATTTGATGCTGGTGCTGATATTGTGTCTGTATCCGGCAATGCCAGTGATGAAACACTGAAGAATGCCCAGCTGATCGCTGAGGCAAATCATGCCACAATCATGCTGGATGTACGTCATCTGGATCATAAAGAAGACAGAGCTGAAGATGCATCTGTATATGGCATCACGTATATCAGAGGTCTTCAGTATGAAGATATGATTTCCTGCAGCTATGGCATCCGTACAAGAAAATGGATATCCAGTCAGGAAGAAGCTTCACTGTAATAAGCCTTTCCCTTGTCAGAACAGAAGACTCTCACTTCTGTTCTGATTTTTATTTGCTTTTGAAATAGAATTCTTTTACATTGAAGTCAAATGGAACAGAAAGTATTAAAAAGACAGGAAGCGATAGAGCAGCTGTTATTAAGCAATGACACCATGTCGGTCAAAGACATTGCCGCATCTCTTCATGTCACTCCTGAAACAATCCGCAAGGATCTGAATGAATTAGAAGAAAAAGGATTTTTAATCCGGAATCATGGCTATGCATCACTGACCGACACCCGCAGTCTTGAAACACCAATGGAAATGAGAGTACAGGATCATCCTCTTGCCAAGAAAGCCATATCGCAGGCTGCTTTTCCTTACATTCAGGATGGCATGATGCTGTACTTATGTGCTTCTTCTACCAATGTGTATCTGGCAAGATTATTAAGAATACGCAGGAACCTTACGGTATTTACCAATTCCGTGGATGTACTGGAACTTGCCGGTGATTCGGATAATAAAATCATTCTGCTTGGCGGGGAATTAAGTCCGATAGGTCGAAGATGCATCGGCATGCAGGTACTGGAAGACTTGCAGGGATTGCATTTTGATATCGCTTTTTTAGGTATGGATGGCTGTAAGAATCTTGATGGCCCGGGTCACTATGATTATGAAGATTCCAAGAGTGAAGAATACTGTGGAAAGCATGCATCAGAGGTGATCTTAATGTCAGACGCATCCAAGTTTGATAAAGAAGCCAGATACCAGCGGGCTTCCTTTGATGATTTTGATGTGTTGATTACAGATCATCTGAAAGAATATGACCGCAACCGTTTAAAGAATATTCATGTTATAGAAACAGGTGATACGCATGAATAAGCTCGTTGAGAAAAGAAGAGAAGAAATAGAAAATATACTGATCAAGCACAGAACGATGAAAGTTATGGATCTTGCCCAAAGTCTTCATGTTACCCCGGAAACCATCCGCAAAGATCTGGATTATCTGGAACAGAAGGGTTTTTTATCAAGAGGACATGGCAATGCGACTATCATCGATAACAATCATTCTGAAGTGCCTTTTCAATACAGAATCCAGGAAAATGCAGAATTGAAAGAGAGAATCGCAGATGAAGCATTCTCCTTTGTCAAAGACGGCATGCTGATATTCATAACGTCTTCTTCCATCTGTCTCCCTTTTGCCCAGAAGTTAAGATTACGCACCAATTTAACTGTTTACACAAATGCCATTGATTCTGCTTTACTTGCCTTAAGTCCTCATAACAAGGTTATGTTAACCGGCGGTACATATAACCCGGTTGGTCACCGTACATACGGCATGCGGGCCATGCATATGCTGCAGGGTGTGAATTTTGATTTATGCATCACCGCCATGAATGGCTGTAAAGATATGGATGGTCCTGCAGAAAAAGATGAAGAAGATGCCGAAATGGAGAGATACTGCCTTGATCACAGCAAAGTGAAGATTCTTGTTTCAGATCCACCTAAATTTCAGCGTTCTTCTAATTATCAATATGCAGAGTTCACAGATTTTGATTACTTTATTACCGGTAAGCTCAGTGAAGAAGAAAAAAAGCAGGCAGGTGCCGTTCAGATCATAGAAGTGTAGAAAAAAAGATATCCCGCAGGATACCTTTACTTTACATGTTCTTCCATATAATGGGCAAAGCCATCTTCTGTGACCGGATACTTTGTAATATCATCAGCACATTTCTTGGTTTCATCATCCCCGTTGATCAGGCAGACACCCCAGCCTGCTTTCTTAAGCATTTCATTATCATTCTGCTCATCACCAAATGCCCATACATCTTCCAAAGGCATCTTCATGATATCGCAGAGCTTCTGTAAGCCATATCCTTTATTGACTCTCGGATCCATGAATTCCAGCATCGTTGTCTGTGTCTTGAACGCTCTGAACTCCGGTGTCTCATGAGCAACCGCATAGGCATAGATCTTCGGCATGTCTTCTTCCTTGACACGCATGCATACCTTGCCATTATCATTGGACCATAAGTCTTCGACATGCTTTACCGGATATGCTTCTTCTCCATTACGGATCATGGAAGCTCTTGTCGCATCATCCATATACTTGACTTTCATCGTTTCTCCTTCATATAAGAAAGGATTCAGATGAAATGGTTCCATCATTTCAATGATATATTTGATTGTCTCTTTTTTTAACAGATGGTACTCATGACGGACACCTTCCTTACCATAGTAAACCTGTCCTCCATTCATACCGATAAAAGCATCAAACTGAAAGCTTAATCCCCATTTATCCTTATAGTTCAGCATCAGATGATCAATAGCTCTTCCACTTGCAAGACCAAGCAGAATTCCCTGCTTGTGCAGATTCTCCATAACCGATCTTGTATATGCATCGATTGGTGTACTGCCAACTGTCAGAGTACCATCAATATCTGCCATTACCAGTTTTGGCTTATTCATATTTTTCCCTCCAGACACTTTACTGATGGTACCACGATAAAAGAAATCTGTAAAAAAGATTACTTTCATAAAAATGCGGTATAATGAGCAGGCGAGGTTGAAACAGATTATGAACGAAAGAAATCAGAAAATTCTTGATTCCATCAAGGGACAGTTAATTGTCTCCTGCCAGGCTCTGCCTGATGAACCACTTCACAGCAGCTATATCATGAGCAGAATGGCTTATGCGGCTTATTTAGGCGGCGCAAAGGGCATCCGTGCCAACACAGTAGAAGACATTCAGGAAATCAGAAAAACCGTTGATCTTCCTATTATCGGTATTATCAAAAAAGTCTATGATGATGAACCAGATGTATATATCACCCCTACCATGGCAGAGGTAGATGCCTTAATGGAGTGTGGTGTAGAGATTCTTGCATTAGATGCCACAAAGCGTACACATCCGGGTGGAAAATCCATTGATGAATTCTTTGGTGAAGTCAGAAAGAAGTATCCGGATCAGCTGTTCATGGCTGACTGCTCCAATGCCGAAGAAGGTATTCATGCGGCTAAGATCGGCTTTGATCTGATCGGTACAACTCTTGCCGGATATACGGACTATACAAAGGGAAGAAAGCTTCCGCCATATGACATGATCAAGACCCTGGTTCATGAATCAGGAAAGCCGGTCATTGCGGAAGGAAACATTTCTACACCAGAGATGTGCCGTCATGCCATGGATATGGATGTTCAGGCTGTTGTTGTAGGCTCTGCTATCACAAGACCTCTTGAAATCACAAAGAAGTTCATGAAGGCATTAGAAGACTGATGAGCCTGCTTCCGGAAAACTGGGATTCCATGTCACATCTGGAAAAAGACAAATACTTTCACCGTTACTGGATACATTATTCCCGTGAAGGAGAAAGCTTTGGTCTTCTGGATACTGCCCCGGATGAGATACGGGATGCCTGGCATAAATTTTTAGAAGAAAAGTAAAACAGGGATTAACCCTGTTTTATTTTACAGATTATGCTTTGCCATTCTTTCTTCAAAGATATCATTTACAATCTTGCTCATCTGATTCTTTGCATCTTCATCCGGTTCCTCATCCTTTGAGAATACTTCATAGATATCAGGAAATTCCCTTGCGATTAATTCACATGTCTTCCCTGTCGCATGTTTCTTGATAAAGAATGGTATTCTTTTCATATAATCTTCTCTTACAAGAGAAATAATTCTTTCATTTGCCCTATCGTTAACTGTCATATGTGTCTCCTTTATTTATTGCAATTGTATTTTATACAATCTATCTAAGAAGTCAAATGAAAGGCATCTGATTACAGAGTAAAATCAAATGCCTGTTGTTTCATATATGTATTTTTGTAGTCAAGCATCACGGCATAACATTCCAGATCCGGTAAGGAATGTAATGTTTCCAATACCATATCTATGTTCTCTTCACTAATCACATGACACTTTGTCAGACGGATCAGTGTTTCTGAATCATTATCTTCTCCTGATGCCATCACTGCATAAACCAGATTATCCTCTAATATTTCCCGGAATCTTTCTTCATTCTCTTTTGATAAATGATACGGATACAGCAGGCGGGCACTGAGTTCTCTGATTCTGTCCGCTTCCATAAAGCCGCTTAATAATGCTTCATCATATCTTGCAAAATCAAATATCTGATGATTCTTTCCAAAACCTTCTAACATATACTGACGCATACGGATATCCCTGTAAGGGAAATAGATTTCTGCCTCTTTAGAAGTAAAGACCGCTTTCTTTAATTGACATCCGGTTAAAGCATCCGGATGAATTTCCTTTATATGATCATGAAATACTATTGTTTCCGAAGGACATGCCCGGAATGCTTCAGAGGCGATATTCTCTACATTGGCAGGAATTCTTACGGTCTTTTCATTGCCTGTATAAAAGAGAAGCTTTTTATCTCTTTTATCTATAAGCATATGATTCTGAAAGACAAATACAGGATTATCTTCTGCTATATCAAAGTACAGATTACGGTTTCCATGAATGAATGCTTCTTCTTCAATTTCTTTTAAAGAAGCAGGAATGGTAATAACTTCCAGATGTGTCATATTCTTAAAAGCATATTTCCGTATGGATACAGTACCATCCTTTACGGCATAGGAAATACGATCCTGATTCCCTGATACACCTGTCAGAATCAGGCCATGATTACTGTATTGATATAATCCATATCCATCCCAGAGATATTCTGTATTTCTATTCATATTCACGCAACATTCACATAACTGACATAGTTCTGTCAGATTCTATCTGTATATTAATAATCGTCAGATGAAGTAATCATCTGAAACAATATCATTCATAAACTTCCCCCCCAACTAAAGAAACTGAATGAAAGATTAAAGTGATCATCCCCTCGATCACTTTTTTCTTAGCTTTTCTCGATATTGTTCCAGAACATCATGCATTTGTTCTAATGAATTAACCTGTGTCAGCTGATTCTTGTAATAGGACGCATACGGCATACCGGTTAAATACCATGAAGCTATGCCTCTCATCTCTCTGATACCGATTCTTTCTGATTCATAGGCGCATAGTCTTTCGGCATAGTCATAACATAAATCCAGTCTTTCTTCATAAGAAGGTTCTGTATAGGGTTCATTATTTAAAGCAGCCTTTACTTCTGGTATAAAGAATGGTCTTCCAATAAGGCCTCTTCCAATCATGATGGCATCACAGCCTGTTTCAGAAAGCATCTTCTTTGCGTCATCTGTCGTACGAATATCACCATTACCGATAACCGGTATGGATACAGCTTCTTTCACCATACGGATATAGGTATTATCACTGTGACCGTTATACATCTGTGAGCGGGTACGGCCATGTACGGCTACAGCACTGGCACCTGCCTTCTCACATAATTGTGCAATCTCTGTACAATTGATATGGGCATGGTCCCATCCTGCTCTCATCTTTACCGTAACAGGTCTGTCTGTATGTGATACAACTGCTTTGACTACTGCATATGCTTCATCCGGATGTGCCATCAGATAAGAACCGGCATGTGCCTTTAATACCTTGTTTACAGGACAGCCCATATTGATATCAATGATGTCACAATCCGTATGGGTACTCAGATATTCAGCAGCTTCTCCCATTGTCTCAGGGTCATTGCCGAATAACTGTAATGATACCGGGTGTTCGTTCTTTGATGTGCGGCACATATCATATGTCTTGGCATTTTCATAGTGCAGCGCTTTATCAGAGATCATTTCACTGACAACCAGTCCTGCCCCATACTCATGCATGACTTCCCGGTATACCGGATTGGAGATACCGGCTAGTGGTGCCGCCACAATCTGATTCTCTATTTCAACGCTGCCTATCTTCCACATTCTCTTTATCTTTCAATATTTCTTTTAATTCATCTGTATCAAAGAAATAACGGGAATTACAGAACTGGCAGACGATCTCTGCACCTTTGCCATCATCGATCATTTCCTGCAGGTCTTCTTTCTTCAAAGTAGAAAGAGATATTCTGAACTTTTCCTTACTGCAGGAACAATGCCAGCGGATATTCTTATGTTCAAGAATTACTGCATCAGGGAAATACATACGGATCATATCTTCCAGATTATCTGTCTCATTGATTAATTCAGATACCGGTTTTTGTGAAGAAGCGGTCTTTTCACAATAGGATATGGCTTCCTCTGAAGCATGCGGCAGTAACTGATAAATCAATCCTCCGGATGCCTGAATTGTTCCATCCGGGTTTACCAGTACACCTACTCCTACAACAGAAGGTGTCTGTTCACTTAAGGCAAAGTAATAGGCAAAATCATCTCCTACTTCACCACTCTGAATTGCGACTGAACCAGTATATGGTTCCTTTAATCCAAGATCTTTTGTGACAGTTAAAGTACCGTTTGTACCAATTGCTCTTCCTACGGCAAGATGTCCGTCTTCTCTTGTCATATAGAGATTCGGATCCCCGATGAAGCCTCTGACATTACCGGCCCCGTCTGCCTGTGCCATGACTGTACCTGCAGGTCCATGACCATTGAAGATAGAAGTAATCTTTTCTTTATCACTCTTTAAATCAGAAGCCATGATACCGGTAACGGTTAATGTTCTTCCTAAAGCTGCGGCTGAAGTAGCCATGCAGTGATGCCTGTCTACAGCTTCCTGTACAAGTTTCGTTGTACAGGCCGCATGGATTCTCACCTGTCCATCTAACGCTTCGGCTATTACAATTTCATCTTTCATTTCAATAATCTCCTCATGCAGCGCTCATTCACCCTGCGCATGCGTCTTTCATCAATCTTTATCACTTCCCGGTCAGCCGAAAATATACCATTGCATTCATCTTCTACATCACTGACCTGTGTATAGATACATCCGGATAATCCGTTTCTGATTTCCGGAAGTATCTGTTTTTCATATAAGTCAAAGAATGCATCATTATATTCCAGTTTGGATTTGAATTTCTTATATCCGTATTCTTTCTCTGGTGCACTGTGACCATTCTCTACATAACTGTAGCCTGCGGCTGAAGTAGCCATGCAGTAATGCCTGTCTACAGCTTCCTGTACAAGTTTCGTTGTACAGGCCGCATGGATTCTCACCTGTCCATCTAACGCTTCGGCTATTACAATTTCATCTTTCATTTCAATAATCTCCTCATGCAGCGCTCATTCACCCTGCGCATGCGTCTTTCATCAATCTTTATCACTTCCCGGTCAGCCGAAAATATACCATTGCATTCATCTTCTACATCACTGACCTGTGTATAGATACATCCGGATAATCCGTTTCTGATTTCCGGAAGTATCTGTTTTTCATATAAGTCAAAGAATGCATCATTATATTCCAGTTTGGATTTGAATTTCTTATATCCGTATTCTTTCTCTGGTGCACTGTGACCATTCTCTACATAACTGTAGCCGCCGCACTCTGATAAGATAACAATTCTGTCTTTTTTATCCTTGTGGGCATGGAAAGGCATAAAGTAACTGTGATAACTGTCAAAGTCACCACATCCCTGATCATGCCAGCCGGAGGCACTGTCTATGAGTCTTGTCTGATCATAGTTTCTGATCTTGTCTGTCACTTTCCCGGATTCAAACTGTCCCCATCCTTCATTAAAAGGAACCCATGCAAAGATACATGTACTGTTATACAGTTCAGAAAGCATTTCTTCTAATTCATCATAGTAATACTTCTTTTCGGCATATGGTCTTGTAAACCGGTTAGGCTTCGTATCCTTCATATGCCTGAAGCCCATGTTCGGTAATAAAGCAGTCGTCAGGAAATCATAGGAAGGCATACCTCCTGAAGGCATATCCTGCATGACCAGAATTCCCAGCCTGTCACAATGGTAATACCACCTTCTGCTGTCTATCTTGGCATGTTTTCTGAGACAGTTAAAACCCATTTCCTTTATTTTCGTCAACTCATATACAATGGCTTCATCATCTACGTATGTATAGCTTCCATCCACACTGTATCCCTGATCCAGAAGACCGCTGAGAAACAATGGTCTGTCATTGAGTTCAAAGCGCATGATGCCTCTGGCATCCCTTCCGGCGCTGAACTTTCTCATACCAAAATAACTTCTGACAACGTCATCTTCAGTCTGTACATATAAATCATACAGAAAAGGATCATCAGGGGACCATGGATGCATATCTTCTACCGGGGCATCATAGTGCTTGTTATTCGTAACCCCGGAATGAATCACATGTCCTTTTACCGACACCGTAATCAATGCCTGATCAAAGTCACCCGCAAGATCCACATGTACACTGTGCCCGTCATAGTCCGGTGTTATCTTCAGATCCTGCACGGCATGTACGGATGTATTTTCAAGCCATACCGTACCCCATATACCGGCCGTAGGCTTATACCACATGCCGCCATGTTCTATCTTCTGCTTGCCCCAGGCATACTTTCCATAGTTTGATGCATCTTTGCAGCAGACCATCAGAGCATTCTGATATTTGATCTGGGAAGATACATTGATCGAAAACGGTGTATAGCCTCCGGCATGACTTCCTACCTGTACGCCATTGAGATAAACGATGCACATTGTATCCACTGCTTCAAAGTTCAGCCATGTCTCTAATACAGATGGTTTATAGGCAAACTGCCGGCGGTACCATAAAGCCTGTTTTGGTTTTAATACTTCTTCTGTGCCGGATAAAGCAGTCCCTAAGGCAAAGGGTACTACAATCTTCTTCCAGTCATCCGGATCCGGCATGGCATCTTCTGACACAATCTGATATTCCCAGATACCATTCAGATTATAGAAACTGTCTCTCTGCATCTGCATGCGGGGATATTCCGGCAATGGATTTTTAAAGTCGATGCTTTTACCCCATTTACTGAACAGTGTCATGTGACGCTCCTGTTCTATGTGTAAGCTGATACACAATCACACTGATCAGAGATACAGCATGTACTATAGACACATATATGACTATCTGTGTAAATGTTGTTTTAAAAGCAGATGTTCCGGAAGAAATCATATATCCATAAAGAAGTGTAATAAGGTAAGAAGAGGCAATCATCACAAACTGTACCAATGCCATGGAAAATCCATGACTCTTTAAAAGATGCGTGCACCATGGTAGTGCTGCGGAAATGCATACAGCTATTGCAAAACTGCCATGCGAAAGAGAATATCCTGTTTCCTGCATGACTAATATCATAATCAGAGCCATCAATACCCCGGCAAGTATTCCTGTCAGGATACAGACAACTTTTCCTTTTGCCTTATTCTGCATACATCCCCTCCATACAGTAAGAGAAGCCATATGGCTTCTCTTTGTTCACTATTCAGCTGGCTGCGGATTCTCGCTCTTATTCTCTTTGAAATCAGCAGAGATATCTTCACCATTGACAACTTTCTGAATCTGTTCAGCAGTCAGAGTTTCATATTCCATTAAGGCATTGGCAATTCTTTCCAGTTCCGTCTTATGTTCATTGATAATCTCTTCTGCCTTATCATGACAGCTGTTGATAATCTTTCTGACTTCCTGATCGATTTCAAAAGCAACCTGACCAGATACATTATTCGGCTGATTATAATCACGTCCCAGGAATACATTCTGAGAGCCGGAATTATACTTGATCGGTCCTAAATCAGACATGCCATACAAAGTAACCATGTCCTTGGCAATATTCGTAGCACGCTCAATATCATTGGAAGCACCGGTTGTGACATCGTCAAAGAACATCTCTTCAGCAACTCTGCCTCCCATATAGGAAGTAATTGTTGCAAGCAGATCATTCTTTGTATTCATCATCTTTTCTTCCTTAGGGGTCATCAGGTTATAGCCGCCTGCCTGGCCTCTTGGAATGATGGTAACCTTCTGTACAACCTGAGCATCGTCCAGGAACAGTCCTACTATTGCATGACCGGATTCATGATATGCGACAAGCTTCTTGGTCTTGTCATCATACGTTCTGCTTACCTTGGCAGGGCCCATCATGACTCTGTCAATTGCTTCATCGATATCAGCCATATGAATCTCGGTTTCATCATGACGGACAGCCATGATCGCAGCTTCATTCAAAACATTCTCAAGATCTGCCCCAGAGAAACCTGGTGTTCTCTTGGCTAATGCGCTAAGATCAATATCATTTGCGAAATGCTTGTTTCTGGCATGAACCTTCAGGATAGCCTCACGTCCCTTGCGGTCTGGTAAAGAAACCGTAATCTGACGGTCAAAACGTCCTGCACGTAATAACGCCGGATCCAGAACATCCGGACGGTTGGTAGCCGCAATGACCACAACGCCATTGTTTTCATCCATACCATCCATTTCAACAAGCAGCTGGTTCAGAGTCTGTTCACGTTCATCGTGACCACCGCCGAAACCGGCACCTCTCTGTCTGCCGACTGCATCAATTTCATCAATAAATATAATACATGGAGCTGTCTGCTTGGCTTTCTTGAACATATCACGTACACGTGATGCGCCTACACCGACAAACATTTCCACGAAATCAGAACCGGAAATAGAATAGAAAGGCACATTAGCCTCACCGGCTACTGCTTTTGCGAGTAATGTCTTACCAGTTCCAGGAGGACCCGCAAGCAGAATTCCCTTAGGGATTCTCGCACCCATCTTTTCAAACTTCTTAGGATATTTCAGATACTGGATGATTTCAGCCATTTCCTGCTTTTCTTCATCACAGCCGGCCACATCATCAAATCTGACCTTAACCTTGCCTTCCAGCTTCGCTCTTGACTTGGAGAATTCAAAAGCCTTGCCATTGGCACTCTGGGCACCATTCATGCGGTTGATCATCCATACCGCAAGTCCTGCCATCAGTAAGAATGGCACTAAGGAAAGCAATGTATCCAGGAAGACATTGGAAGCTTCCGCATCTACAACGGTAACCTTTGCGTCATCCATGTCCTTGATTACTGCTTCAATTTCATCATTTGTCGAAGGAACCGTACCCTGGAAGACGACATCCTTGCCATCCTCCGTATAAGTTCCCTTGACAGTTGTGATGTTACTGCCGATGGAAACAGATACTTCTGATACCTTTTTCTTCTCTAAAACTTCCTGCAGCTGTTCATATGATAATGTCTGGGCAGAACCTCCGCTGTTTAAAGAAAACAAAGAGATTACTGCAACTAACACTATCAGATATGGCAGCCAGTTAACCAGTCTGCTTTTTTTCTGCATTTATTTACTCCTCATGACCGCTATAGCATTCATCTTTCAATACACCGATATACGGAAGACATCTGTACCGCTGATTGAAATCCATACCGAATCCTACTACAAACTCATTTTCTACTTCAAAGCCTACATAATCCGCCTTCATATTCGTTACGCGGCGGCTTGGCTTATCCAACAGGGTCACAATCTTAACCGAAGAAGCTCCTTTATGGAGAAGTGTCTTCTTGACTGTTTCAATTGTTCTGCCTGTATCAACGATATCTTCCACAAGAAGAATATCGACTCCCTGAATAGAAGTATCCAGATCTTTGATAATGCGGATATCACCGATAGATTCCGTTCCTTCATAGGAACTGACATCCATGAAATCATATTGAATATCAAGATCAATATTCTTGATTAATTCCGCAAGAAACGGTACAGAACCTTTTAATAAGGCAACCAGTAAAGGAGGATTATCTTTATAATCTCTGGTAATCTCTTTCCCCAGCTCTACAGCTCTTGCATGAATCTGTTCTTCAGAAACAAGAACTTTCTTGATATCTTTATCTTCCCACATCTCTGAAATCTCCTTCAGTTAGGTTATATTCTATCACATTAAAATCAGGCTTTACAGTGTAATGCCACCGGTCACATCCAAGTAAAGGGACAAGGATAATCTGTCCTTCTGCATTTGTGACTACCGGCCAGGTATGGCGCAGATATTTTGGTATATGACGGTCTATAAAGAAGCGGTGAATGGATTTCATGCCATATCTCATCGCAATCTGATCACCATCCCTGGCATTACGGATCGTAACAGGAAAGTCCTTCGCACTCACCGAGCAGGCAAATACACCAGGCTTTCCTTCTGTTATTCTGTAACAATCTTTCTTAACATTATGCATATCTTCTAAAGATGCATAGGTATCTTCATATGTTTTAAAAGGAACATGCATAAAGAACCTGTCATGGTCACTGACAAGTTCTTTATCTTTTACAGGAATCACAAAGTCATTCTGTTTCATCAGAATATGGTCTGTTTCTTTGAGATACGCAAGCGTCATATGATAAGCATTATCCGGATCCATCATCATTCTGAGAATACAGCATCGTACTTCTTCATTTTCTTTACGATATTCTTTTAAAGAAACAGAATTCTTGACAAATAAAGAACCAGCTTCTTTACGTACAGATGTCAGATGATTGTTGGCTATCCGTATTTCTTCCAAAATATGATCTCTTTGCGTGCGGTCCATCCTGGAAGTGACATGATTGCGGATACGGTTGCGGCTGTAGGAATCATCCATGTTTGTATGATCGATATAATAGCGGATATGTCTCTGATCACAATAGTCTTCCAACTGTTTCTTTGTATAACCAAGTAATGGTCTTCTGACCACCATGCCATGATACATATTCACTTCGGCAAGTCCCCAGCACTTGGGAATGATGTTTCTTTCCTTCTGCATGTACCATGTCTCTAATACGTCATCTTCCTGATGTGCAGTTAAAACACCATCCAGATGTTCTTCTTTAACAATCTTTTCAAAAAAGTCATACCGCCACTTACGGGCATCAGCCTCAAAGTTTCCGGAAGAATGAAAAGGTTCATTTCTGACATACAAAGGGATTCCGTTTTTCTTACAGAAAGCTCTGATATATGCCTCTTCTTCCTCTGCCTGTTTTCGATGATGATAATTGACATGACCAGCACATATATCCATATGATTATCCATGCACATGGAAAGAAGTGCCATGGAATCAGGTCCTGTAGATACAGCTATCAGCCATCTGCCCGCAAGTTTACGCATGTCACTATTCTAACATCTTTTACTAGCTGTAATAGCGTCTGAAGAGATGTTCACTGATTCTGTCCTGTATATCCCAGAACTTTTCACTGTTTACATCAAGATGTGCCATCACCTGAATTACTCTTGCCGTATTCACAAAACGCATATCATTTAAAAACAGCACAGACGGTTTGTTCATACCCGGCAATTGTCCAAGCCGCATCAGATTCGACCTGCCATATGGATTTTCATCCGGATCATACGCTTTTTCATATGTTGTTTCATTGGATGTCATCGGTACAACCAGAGCTTTCTTCTGCCATAATGCCATGACAATACCAAAATGCTGGTAACCGACTTCATACAGATATGCCTGTCCGAAATCCATATAACAGATATCGCCCGGTGTTACAGAGATCCCCAATTCTTCACCACTGCTGCAGCCATAGCGGGCAATCCAGTTCTCTTCGGATACCATGCATTCCTTTACCTTTTCTGGCACAAGAACACCATACAGATCTGTTCTGCTTTGAATATAATGATTTAATGTTGCCAGGTTTAATGTTTCTTTCATATAAGAAACCTCCTTTTCTATCCTAAATATTGTAGAAAAAGGAGGCAATCCCACGGTCGAATTATAAATTTTCTGTATTTTTAGAAAGAATTTTTGATTTTCTTTCATTTCTTTCATCAAAACTATGATCAGTCTCCTGAACGATATAGACAGGTCTGTGCTTTACTTCGAGATACGTCTTGGCCAGATACTCACCGATAATACCTGTACAGAATAACTGAATACCGGCACAGAAAATAATGATAACTACTGTAGATGCCCATCCGGATACCGGATCACCAAACAACAGTTTTCTGACAACGATAAAGATAATGCCGATGATTGAAAGGAAGAAAAACAGAATACCGATAAAAGCCGCATATTCCAGTGGTTTGGTTGTATAGCCTACCAGACCTTCTACCGCATATCTTGTCAGAGAGAAGAAATTCCACTTGGTAGTACCGGCAGCTCTGTTTACATTTTCATAGTCAATCCACTTTGTCCTGAATCCTACCCATGAAAAGATGCCCTTGGAAAAACGGTTGTATTCACTCATGGAAAGAACTGCATCCGTCATCTGTCTTGTCATTAGTCGGAAGTCTCTGGCACCATCCACAATCTGGGTCTTTGACTCTGAATTAATCAGATGATAGAAACGATGCGCAAACCAGGAACGTACCGGTGGTTCTCCCTTTCTGGTCGTACGCCTTGTAGCTGCACAATCATAATCACCGGATAACAGATACTCCAACATCTCCGGCAATAAGGAAGGCGGATCCTGTAAATCCGCATCCATCACTGCCACGTAATCTCCCTTGGCATGCTGGAGGCCGGCATATAAACCAGCTTCTTTACCAAAGTTACGGGAGAAGGAAATATAATGCACACGCTTATCCTCTTCATGAAACTTTCTCATGATATCCAATGTATGATCACCGGAACCATCATTGATGAAGACATACTCTGTATCCGCATCATATTTCTCTTTTAATATCTCTGTTACCTTATCTGTTTCTTTTTTAAATAACGGAAGAACTTCTTCTTCACAATAACATGGCACTATCAGACTGATTAACATATAACCACCTCTTGCGTGCCATATTATACACTGTTATGCAGAAAAAAGCGGTACAGTTTCCCATACCGCATACTTCAACTCTGATAGAAGAAAGATAATACAAACGATCCGGCCAGCCAGGCAATTCCCATGACAATCAATACATAGAGTACCTGTGCTTCTGCCACATGTCCTTTCTTCAGAATCTTTTCATAATCAACACAGCGCATTGCATACCATGTCACTATGAAAGAAAGTATATAGATTCCAGCTTTAATAAAGAATGGAAACAGTCCCATCACTTCGTACCGAAGATTCTGTCACCGGCATCACCAAGACCCGGCACAATATAGCCATTCTCATTCAGATGATCATCCAGAGCAGCTAAATACAGATCTACATCCGGATACTTCTCCTGGACTGCCTTGACACCTTCAGGTGCACCGACAAGGCATACAAGCTTGATCTGCTTGGCACCTCTCTTCTTAACAGCCGCAATTGCATCAATGGCACTTCCGCCTGTAGCCAGCATAGGATCTACAATCATGACAATTGCATCAGCCATATTCTTAGGAAACTTGGCAAAATACTCATGTGGTTCCAGTGTCTTTTCATCTCTGTACATACCAATGAAACCAACCTTGGCTGTCGGAACTAATCTTCTGATACCATCCAGTAAGCCGATACCTGCTCTTAAGATCGGTACAATAACTACTTCTTTAGACAATTCAAAACCGGTACATGGTGCTACTGGTGTTTCAATAGATACAGGCTTTACCGGTAAATCTCTGCATACTTCATAAGCCATCAGTTCGGCAATCTCATCAAGATTCTCTCTGAAATCCTTTGTTCCGGTATCCTTCTTTCTCATCTGGGTAAGCTTATGTGTGATAAGCGGATGATTCAGTACTTCCAGCATAATTAATACTTTCCTCCCGTTTCTTCTGCGTATTATAGTATTCCATTTAAAAAAGTTTCACAACAACATGGTTTATAATAATAGACATGAGAATTCTGATTGCGCCCTTTATACAATGTCCGCGGGCAGATGCGGCTTACTATATATCACAGAATCTGGCAATAACCTTTTCCCAGGAAAAACATGCAGTTGCGATCAGCGGGGATACAGCCAATCATTTTCATCATGCCTCGGTATATGCCTGCCCCAAGATCAGGAAACCTCTTGTTACCATGAAAGATCAGAGATCTTATGAAGCATGGCTTTACAGTCATGGCGGTTCTACAAGAGAATATCTTTTAAATGATCTGAAATGCATGGATGATACCATCTCGCACTTTCATCCGGATTTAATCATAGTTATGGACAGACCTGCGGCTGTCATGGCCGCCAAAGCCATGCATATTCCATGCTGGGTCATTGTAAACAGTGATATGTATAAGAAAGCATGGTTTCCTGCCAAGACAATGGAGAGTGTAAATGAAGTATTAGACAACCTGCACATGGAACAGGTATTTACCTTAAAGGATCTCTATGCCAAATGTGAAAGAAGAATAGGCTTTGGACCGATTGAGGCTCAGCCATTCAGTGAATCCCAGCATGTAGACCGTATTGATATAGCCTCGGTATATCCGATTCATGTAAAGCAGACAAACAGGGTATGTATCTTCCTGCCTGATGTCCATAAAAGATCTCTTTCAAAAATATTAACAGATGGTTTCAAAGGTGCGCCTTACTCTGTCTATACATGGTACACAGGATGCCGGGCATCACGCAGTGAAAACATGCATTTCATGGCTGCTCCAAAGCCTGATCTTCTGCCTGGTTCGATTGCCTGTGTACATGATGGCAATGCCTATCTGATGAACCAGTGCCTGGCAAGAGGGATCCCTCAGGTCATCATTACTGATCATAACTATATCCGCAATTACAATGCCATGTGTGTATCCCGTAATCTCTGTGGTTTATCCATATATGAAAATGAGCTTACCATGGGTAAGCTCTATGAAACCTATCGGGCTGTATTATCAGATGATACCTACTATTATCATACTCAGGCATTAAAAGATATCACATGCAAGGGTACGGATATATCTGAGATACTTCACTTATTGTAATGCTTTCTGAATATCATCCATTGTGACAGGTCCTTCACGCAGAATCTTTATATCCTTACCTGTACAGTCAATGATTGTAGAAGCCTTGCCAAAAGAAACATCACCTTCCATCATGCCATCTAATAAAGGGCATGATTTTTCTATTTCATCAAGATTGGTACATACAGGCTGTCCGGACTGGTTAGCACTTGTCATAAACACTGGTGCACCAGCTGCCTTTATTAAATCTGCCAATGGTCTGGAAGTGGCCATGCGGACCGCTAATGTATCAAGGCCGCCATTGACATACTCTGGTACACTTTCTTTCTTCTTCAGAATGAATGTCACTGGTCCCGGCATAAAGGCATGAATCAGTTTTTCACTTCTTTCATCCACATAAGCAATCTCTTTGATCTGTTCTTCATCTGAACACATCACCGGAAAAGCCTTGGTTAAAGGTCTGTTCTTTACATTTCTGAGGTTTTCCTGTGCTTGTCTGGAAGTCATGAGGGCACATACACCATATACCGTATCGGTTGGAACGGATATCACACCATCATGTTTTAATATATCTGCCATTTCATCAATATCAGTCTGTTTAAATCTTTTCATACGCTTCATCTGAACATACTCAATACCATTGCAATAACAAGTAAGGCAATGATGAGAGCCATCAGTCCTTTCATAACATTCTTTTTCATATGTATCTTACTTTAAAAAAGATCTGCATACAGCAGATCATTGATGTACACCTTCCGCAAGCTCCGCCGTTGTATAGTGCTTGATAGGAGTCCACTGTACCTTGACGAACAAAGCCTGAATGGTAATCGGAATATATGTCAGCATATACATCGGGAACATTGGCAGATACTTGATCTTCTGCCAGTTTGTGGCAGGAATACGATTCCATTCCATTGCGACTGTGAATGCACCTAAAGCAATAGAACCAAGCCACATCTCCGCAAGCATCTTGCCGATAAAGCCAAATGTTTCATGAATGAATACAAGTCTTACATAGTAAGGCATAAAGGCACTGGCAATAATAATCACAACAGACGCAAAGATCATCGCTATTGTCAGTAATGAAGCAGGCGCTGCCGTCATTAATACATCATAGCAGCCAAGCTTCTTTTCTTTCTTCTTTGTAAACAGGGCATGGGTTAAAGGAAGAAGGTATCTGGCATCAATCTGATAGAATCCCTTTGCCCATCTTAATCTCTGATTCCATGACTGTTTCATTGTGACAGGCTGTTCATCATACAGTATTGCCGAATCACAATATCCGATTCTGTAATCATTTAATGTCGCATCAACAGAGAACTGAATGTCTTCCGTTAATAAATAGAATGGCCAGCCATTGTTCTTTTCCATAAGTTTTGATGTCACAACATAGCCAGTACCGGAAATCATAGCCTGTGCACCAATCATGTCTCTGACATAATTCAGATGTCTTGCCTCATGCATAAACCAGATGGAATAAGCAGCAGAGATCCAGTTATTACCGAAGTTCTTGGTATTACGGTAGGTAGTGAAAGCATCATACTTGCCTGTATCCAGCTTCTTGTTAGCCTCTCTTAAGAAGTTCTGATCTACGATATTATCCGCATCAAATACAACATAGGCATCATAGTAATCATTACCCTTTAACGCTGTTACCTTATGATACAGATAATTCAGGGCATAACCTTTACCCTTTTCTTCTTCATTGAATCTTTCAAATGCAACAGCCCCATGCTTACGGGATACTTCTGCTGTATTATCCGTACAGTTATCCGCAACTACATAAATGTCATATTTATCCTTTGGATAATTCTGTTTCTTCAGACTTTCCAGTAATTCCGGGATAACTTCTGATTCATTACGGGCTGAAGAAAATATCGCAAAGCGATGTTCACACTGTGCAGGTTTCTGTTCAGGTACTTTCCGCTTCATGAAAGATATAACCATATAAATAAACTGATATGCATACATGATACTTATCAGAACCGTAACAATATCTGTAAACATCTGGAAACGTGTCAGAACGTTCATGAATGCCTCCTGTATCCTACTACTAAAATATATGAGTCAATTTTTTTGAAGTCAATTCATTTGTCACTTGTAACCGCTTACCTGCCTTATTTTATACATTTATTATTCATTATTCACTTAACAACATTCTGAATCATGATATAGTTTAGAAACTTATGTTTCATTTAACGGAATCTCTGCCAGACCTCACTGCACTTGCGGCAGTATATATCTTCTTTCTATATGTGAGACACAGAAAGAAAAACAGAACCATTCTGATGGATACAGCATTATTCTTATCCGTTGTTTTTATCTTGTGTGCTACCTTAATGCCATTTATCAATCATCTGAATGAAGTTTCCTATGGTAATGAAAGCCAGTATAACTTCATACCATTTACGGACTGGATACATAAATACGGTTCCTACAAAGAAGAAACCCTATTGAACATATTATTATTCATACCCTTTGGATTCTTACATAAACTAGCATTACGCAAGCCATGGTGGGTATCCCTGTTAACCGGATGTCTTTTGTCTGTCATCATTGAATTCATTCAGCCATTGATATCCTCAACAAGAGTATGTGATATCACGGATATCATTACGAATACATGTGGATGCGGGATTGGAATTCTTCTGGCATCTTTGTATCTGCGAAAAAATTATTAATTTTATGAATGTTTCAGCGAATCTTTTTAAGGGATTCGCTGTTTTTTTGTGAATATATATAACATAGGGAGCCTTACCTCCCTATACTGGATCACCTTTACGGTGGCGGTTACCCTCCTTGTTGTAAGAGAATGATGCATCTCTATAAAAAATACATCTTTGTTTCAAAGAGTATGGCACAGCTCTTTAAATCTCGTGCTAAGGAGGGATACTTATGAGTTCGTATGAGATCATCATGGCAGTGTTACAAACTGCCCTGGTCGTAATAGCGGCTATTAACCTGGGTCAGAATACAACAAAAAAGTAAATCGCCGCTCTCAACAGGTTGCGATTTACTTCGTCAACTCGAGGGTCAGCCGTCATCGGTGATCCTTTACGTAATCAGTATAGCTTACGGTGAGTTTCCGTCAATGATGGAAACTTTTTCCTTTATTGTTAATTTGCAATGTAATTACAAAAGAATAATCACTTTGAATAGTATTCTATCTTTGAAAAACTATCATTAAATCTCATATTTTATGGGGAATTCAGCATTTTTCCGCAAATATATATAACATAGGGAGCCTTACCTTCCTATACTGGATCACCTTTATGGTGGCGGTTACCCTCCTTGTTGTAAGAGACTGATGCATCTCTATAAACAATGCATCGTTGTTTCAAAGAGCATGGTGCAGCTCTTTAAGCCTCGTGCTAAGGAGGGATACTTATGAGTTCGTATGGGATCATCATGGTAGTTTTAGAAACTGCCTTAGTTGTGATTGCGGCTATCACACTAGGTCAAAGTGCAAACAAAAAGTAACCGCTCAAGCCCTAACTTAGCGGTTACTACTAAGAACTAGAGGGTCAGCCGTCATCGGTGATCCTTCTTGCTTCTTCAGTATAATTAATGAATTGAATTAGTCAATTGTAGAAAAGACTTCGTATAAAAGGACTGTCTTATAATAATTGAAATTGATAAAAAATTCAGATTTTTCGTGGAATCTGCCATTTTTCTACAAATATATATAACATAGGGAGCCTTACCTCCCTGTATTGGATCACCTTTACGGTGGCGGTTAACCCTCCTTGTTGTAAGAGAGATGCATCTCTATAAACAATGCATTCTGTTTCAGGAGTATGGCACTGCTCTTTAAACCTCGTGCTAAGGAGGGATGCTTATGAGTTCGTATGAGATCATAATGGTAGTTTTAGAAACTGCCTTAGTTGTGATTGCGGCTATCACACTAGGTCAAAGTGCAAACAAAAAGTAACCGCTCAAGCCCTAACTTAGCGGTTACTACTAAGAACTAGAGGGTCAGCCGTCATCGGTGATCCTTTTACATCTTCAGTATATCCTGTGACTGAACTCCGTCAATCATTATTTCACATACACTTTTCTGAACTTCTCTATAACCGGAATAATCGGATCAGAGATATCATCTGGTATGTCTTTAAATGAAAAGAATCTGAGTTCTTCTATTTCACTCTTTTCAGGATGAAGTTCACCATGATATTGATTACAAATATAAACTATTTCTACATTGCATACTTCATCTCCATTAGGATAAACATAATGAGTTCTCTTACCGGAATTAATCATGAATAACTGCATTTCATCCTCAATAAGACCAGTTTCTTCAAACAGTTCTCTTTTTGCACAATCTTCACAACTTTCATCTATTTCCATGGAACCACCGGCATATCCCCACTTATGGTTATCCGTACGCTTACCTAACAATATCTCCTGCTTATCATTGATAATAATGATACTGGCAGCACATTGGATCAGTGTCTTGTGACCAACATACTTCCGTAAATCCATGATATATCCCATATCAGTTTACTAACACAGAACCTCCGATAAATTCACGGATTATCGAGTTATTTGGAATAACAGAATCATCCGGAATACTGACAAAGAAATCCAGGAACTGCAGCA
The DNA here is from genome assembly GCA_964535445.1 of uncultured Galactobacillus sp. Lineage (GTDB taxonomy): Bacteria > Bacillota_I > Bacilli_A > Erysipelotrichales > Erysipelotrichaceae > Bulleidia. The sequence continues at coordinate 28,869 of CAZHUX010000007.1, forward strand.
TTCGCTGTGCTTCACAATACTCTGGTGCATCTATATCAATAGACTTTAACAATGGTTCTGCATATTTCTTTAATACGGCTAATTCATACTGACACTGACTGTTAAAGAACACATCTGCCTGGTCATTGTATGGGAAGATATTCTTTTCCTCTCCTCTGCGTACAGACGGCCAGTCATCAATTGTCTCTGCGGCAGAACGGTTGCGGGTACGATAGTCCCTGACAAGTCTTCTTAACATACGTGCATCTGTAGTAGGAACACGATGATGACGGTCAATATTTAACTGTGTCAACGGACTGATATAGATTCTGAATTTTTCCTTATCATCTATGCCCTTTGTCAAAGCCGGATTCAGACCATGAATTCCTTCAATCACAATCGGCTGATGCGGTTCAATAGAGGTAATACGTTTACCGTATTTCTTCTTTCCTTCAATAAAATCAAACTCTGGCAGATCTACTTTCTTCCCTGCTAACAGAGCATTCATCTGTTCGGTGAACAGATTGACATCCAGTGCTTTCAGATCTTCAAAATTCAGACTTCCATCTGCCTCCGGGATCAGTTTATCTCTGTCCACAAAGTAATCATCTGTACCTAAATACAATGGTTTTAAGCCTATCACTCTTAACTGTATACATAGTCTTTTCGCAAAAGAAGTCTTGCCGGAAGATGAAGGTCCGGCAATCAGAACAATACGTTTATTCTGCTTATGAATCATCTCGGCGATCTCCGCAATACGCTTTTCATGCAGGGCTTCACTCAATAATATTGTTTCCCGGTAATTACCGCTTCTGACTATCTCATTGAGATCACTGGCTTCATCTATGCCTAACAGCTTATCCCAATGCGTTTCTTCGGAGAACGCTTCATAAAGCTTCTTCTGTTCTGCATAGACAGGTACCGTATCCGGATTGGAGGGATGCGGAAATCTTAATAAAACACCATTACGATATCTGCGTACTTCAAAAAGATTCAGATAAGAAGTGTCCGGTAACAGATGCTGGTAAAACAATGCTTTCTGATGATTTAATGTACAGACCCAGCCGCCTCTTAAATCATAGGCAGTTCTGAATAATCTCATATCATCACTGTCTTCTTTAAGATTAGGATCACGAAGAATATCCTCTCTATCCCGCCACTTTTCCGTTATAGGGAGCTTTTCTTCCACCATCTGTCTCATTTTATTTTCAATGGCTTCGCACACTTCATCTGTTAAAGGAGAAATCTTAATCCTGGTAAATAAACCCTTGGAAAGAGAATTGGCAATTAATGTATGTGCTTCCTTGCCATATAGTTCATGTACAGCTGTGATATACAGTAATGTCAAAGACATCTGATAACTCATATTGGCATAAGAATCCCGCATATCCAGTAAGTCAACTGTACTGTCTTTTTCAATTGAATAATCCAGTCTTTCATTACGGTTATTAATGCGGCATGCCAGGATTCTGTATACCGGTTTTTCTTTAAGAGAAGATATGATCTCTTCTGGAGTTATGCCCTGTTTATATTCATTCTGGAATGTTCTGCCATCTGGCAGTGTAACTGTTACTTTCATTTCTTTTTCTTCCTGTATTTTGTCTGAAATACCTGTGCAGAAGGTCTGCTTTGTATTTCATTTAAATCTGTTTCAGATTCTTCCATCACTCTCATCATGGCAGTCTGTGAATTGAATGGCGGATGTCCATCCTTGATCTTATGGTATCTGCCTTTATCCGTTAACATTCTTGCCTTGGTATTATCCTGCATCAGAATATCAATATACTCATGAATCTCCTTACGAATCGATGCACTCATAACCGGACAGGCAATCTCTACCCTTCTCTCTGTATTACGGGTCATGAAATCTGCGGAAGAGATATACATCTTCTCAGATGTCCCTTTGCCAAATACATAGATTCTGGAATGTTCCAGATACCTTCCTACAATGGAGCGGATATGGACATTGTCTGTCTTGCCTTTGACCCCTGGTAAGATACAGGAAATGCCACGTACAACCATCTGTATCTCCACCCCGGCTCTGGATGCTTCAGAAAGCTTTGCGATCAGATCTTCATCAGTAATGGAATTCACCTTCACAAACATGAATCCCTTGTCACCCTTGGCTATCTCTCTGTCCATTAATTCCAGTAATGTTGATTTCAAAGATACCGGCGCCACTAATAATGTATGATAGTTTCCATCCAGTTTTCCGATTGCCATATTCTGGAAGAAAGCATTGGCATCTTTAATGATAGAAGCACGTCCCGTCATCAGGGCTATATCGGTATAACTCTTTGCGGTATTCTCATTGAAGTTACCGGTAGATATCAGCACAGCCTGTTCAACCTTCTTATTCTTTACCTTTGTAATCAGACAGATCTTGGAATGTACCTTATACTTTTCAAAACCATATGTCACATTACAACCGGCATCTTCTAATCTTTCTGAATAGTCGATATTATTCTGCTCGTCAAAACGTGCCTTAAGCTCTATTAAAACATCTACCTCGACACCATTTTCAGCCGCCTGACAGAGATAATCTACTAATCTTGCATGGTTAGCCATACGGTATATGGTTATCTTGATAGAAGCTGTATCAGGATCATTAGCTGCTTCCTTAACAAGCATCAGGAATGGTGTCATTGCCTGATACGGATATTCCAGCAATACATCCTTCTTTATGATCTGATCAAAGATCGGCTTATGATAGTCAAGATCCGCGGAAAGCTTAGGCTCATAAGGTTCATAGGTGTTACGGATACGGGTTTCATCATCCAGCAGATTCTCAATACCGAAGACATACTTTAATGACATCGGCACACTGCATACAAATAACTCTCTTCTTGTAATTTTGAGATGGGTTAACAGGTATTTGCGCAATGTAGAAGATGGTCTTTGCGATACTGTTAACATTGTGACATTCATCTTTTTTCTCTGCTTCAGTACCTTGAGCATCTTCTTACGGTAATCTGCGATATCTTCAAAGATTTCATCGGCAGGATCTACATATGCACTTCTTGCGACAGTCAGCTTCATGGATTCTGTTATTACTGCATCAGGGAAGATTCTGTTCATATTAGCCAGAATCACATCTTCTGTATGAACATATCTGAACTTCTTCTTATGCGGTAAAACAATAATAGAAGGCAATGACTGCGGTATAGGAACGAGGCAGAAAACACCATGATTCTTCATCTTTAAGATACCGATGATATAGGTAATATGATTCTGCAGATTCGGAAACGGATGGTGTGCATCTACAATCTGAGGCATTAATAAAGGCTCTATTTTATTTTTATAATACTTTCTTAAAAACTTGATTTCATCTTTTGTACAGTCAGATACTTTCAGATCTTCAATACCTTCTTTTGCCAGTTTCACTCTTAAATCTTCAAATATCCTGTCTCTTTTCTCACATCCTCTTTTTGCGGCAGGATAGATAGCATCTAACTGCTGTGCAGGCGTTAATCCGGATTTATTATCTACTCTGGAATACTTGGCTTTATGAAGATCACATAAAGATCCTACTCTGACTCTGAAAAACTCAGTCAGATTGGAAGTATAGAAATAGACAGACTTCAGTCTTTCCAATAATGGTACTGTTTCATCTTTTGCTTCATTGAGGACTCTGTCATTAAAGCGAAGCCATGATAATTCCCGGTTCTGGGTATATCCTTCTTTATATAAGTTTTTCTGCATATATGCCTCTCACAATTATTTTAGGCTGCTCATGTTAAATCTGAAGACAGCTGGTATGATAAATTTCTTCAAAAGTGATTATATGTATTATATACGATCTGTTTTATGATGAAAATTATTCAATGGAGGATTCCTATTCATGAAAAGAATTGTCACAATGCAGGATATATCCTGTGTCGGTAAATGTTCATTGACTGCCGCATTACCGGTGATCAGTGCCATGGGTATTGAAACAGCGGTACTGCCGACAGCCGTATTATCCACTCACACCATGTTTCAGGGCTTTACATTTCACGATCTGACCAGTGAAATCAAACCAATTATGGAACATTGGAAGAAAGAAGGCTTTCACTTTGATGCAGTCTATACAGGATATCTCGGTTCCTTTGAACAGCTGGATTTAGCCGCAGAACTGTTTGATACATTTGGTGAAAAGCTGAGAATAGCCGATCCATGTATGGCTGATAATGGAAAGCTGTATCCAGGATTTACGGTTGACTTTGCCAGGGCTATGGCAAAGTTATGTGCTAAAGCAGATGTCATTGTCCCTAACATGACCGAAGCCAGCTATCTGCTGGATATTCCTTATGCCACTTCCTATGATGAAGAATATGTAAAAGAAGTATTGCGGAAGTTAACTGATTTTGGCTGTAATACAGCCGTATTAACAGGTATCTCTTTAGAAAAAGGAAAGACCGGTGCCTATGCATACAATCATAAGACGGATACCTATACATACTATTGTAATGAAGAAGAACCGGAACATTTCCATGGTACAGGAGACTTGTGGTCCAGCGCATTCTGTGGAGCACTGGTTCTTGGCTTATCATTTGAAAAGGCACTGAAGATTGCCTGTGACTTTGTCAAAGAAGCCATTCACAAAACTCTGGAAGAACCGGATCATGTAAATTATGGTGTTAACTTTGAACAGGCATTACCGGATTTAATTAAATCTGTATCTTAAAAATGGAAGAGGATTTCCTCTTCCATTTTCTTACTTACCGAATCTTGCCATCAGATTAGCCATGGCATCATCCATGGTAATCGGCTTCTTAGGCTCTTTCTTTTTGTTATTATACTTCTTACGGTCATGAGAAGATTTGCGATGTTTCATAGCCGCATCTCTTTCTTCCAGCTTATCTAATGGCAGTAATGACAACTGTACACGGCCGCGTTCTTCATCAATGTCATATACCCAGACTTTGACGACATCACCAACAGACACAATATCAGAAGGATGCTTGACTCTGTTCATGGACATATGAGAGATATGTACCAGACCATCTTCATGCAGACCGATATCCACAAAGGCGCCGAAGTCTACAACATTTCTGACTGTACCGGATAATTCATCTCCCTTATGCAGATCAGAGATTTCCAGTACATCACTCTTTAATAAAGCCCCGTCAAACTGATCACGATAGTCTCTTAACGGCTGTCTGATCGCATCTTCAATATCCTTTAATGTATAGGAATCAATACCAAGATCCTTTACCTTATCTTCAGGGAATGATGCATCTGCCTCACCAAGCTTATCAATGCCGCAGGCTTTCATCACTTCTCTTGCCTTGTCATAAGACTCAGGATGAATGCTTGTTTCATCTAATGGTTCGTCACCATCTGTAATTCTTAAGAAACCGGCACACTGTTCAAATGCCTTAGGGCCAAGCTTCTTTACCTTCAGTAACTGCTTTCTGTTAGTAAATCTGCCATTGGTATTACGGTAATTGATAATCTCTTTGGCAATTCCTGCATTGAGACCGGAAATATGTTTCAGAAGATCTACAGAAGCTGTATTTAAGTCCGCACCTGTACGGTTAACAGCCATCATGACAACTTCATCGAGTCTGTCTGATAATGCCTTCTGCGGCAGATCATGCTGGTACTGTCCTACCCCGATAGACTTAGGATCAATCTTGATTAATTCAGCAAGCGGATCCAGTAATCTTCTTGCGATAGATACCGCCGAACGATCTTCAATCGGCATATCCGGGAACTCTTCTCCTGCTTCCTTCTGGGCAGACCATACTGAAGCACCTGCTTCAGATACAATGGCATACTGTACATTCAGATGATATTCCTGAATCATCTCGGCACAGAACTTCTCGGATTCTCTTGAAGCAGTACCATTGCCAATGGCAATAATCTGTACATGGTACTGATTGATCATATCTGCCACTGTCTTCTTGCAGGAAGCGATTCTTGCCGGATCCTGTTTTTCACCACGGAACGGAATAATGGTCTTATAAGCAAGCATTTTTCCAGTTGAATCAATTACCGCAAGCTTACAGCCATGCGCAAAACCAGGGTCAAATCCCAATACAACTCTGCCCTTTAAAGGCGGCTGTAAAAGAAGCTTTTCAAGATTCATGGAGAATACTTCAATAGACTTATTCTGTGCTCTTTCAGTCAAATCACTTCTGATTTCTCTTTCAATTGACGGGAAAAGCAGTCTTTCACAACCATCATCTGATGCCTTCTTTAACTCTTCAGATACAATCGTATCCTTTCCATGCGTCAGATTGTTGTATGCCTCATCCTTCAGATGTTCTTCATCAAATACAAAGGAAACCGTAATAACCTTTTCCTTCTCTGCTCTGTCAATTGCCATGATTCTGTGATCAGGTATATCTGAGATCTTTTCAGAACGGTCATAATACATTTCATAGACCTTCTTCTCATCCACAGCATCTTTCTTTAAAGTTGTCTTCAATACACCTGTCTTTACAATGACATCCTTAAAAGCCCATCTCTGCTTAGGATTATCAGATACAGCTTCCGCAATAATATCTTCAGCTCCCTGGATGGCATGAGCTGTATCCTTCACATTCTCATTAACATATTTTGAAGCCTCTTCTTCAAGCGAACCTTCTTCCGGTAAAGCTAGCATCCAGTCTGCCAGCGGCTGTAAACCAAGCTTTATAGCTGTCGCAGCTCTGGTCTTTTTCTTCTGTGCATATGGCTTATAGATATCTTCTACCTGAGATAACTTCTCGGCATCCGCAATTGACTTTCTGATTTCATCTGTCAGCTTGCCCTGGGTTTCTATTGCGGCTAAAACTGCCTCCTTACGGTCCTTTAACTTCTGCTGGTAATCATATTGTTTCTGGATATTCAGAATCTGGTCTTCATCCAGACCATGTGTCTGTTCCTTACGATAACGGGCAATAAACGGTACGGTAGCGCCATCCTGCAAGAGGGATAATGTACTTCTGACCTGGTCTTCACTGATCTTTAACTGTGCCGCCAGTGCCTTGATGATTTCATCATTCATGTTTTTATACTCCTTTCACGCGGAATAATTGTAACAGATATTCTTTATGAAACAGGTCTTGACATACAAGATAGTTATAAAGGCAAAAGAAAAGAACTGTATAATCAGCTCTTTTCTTTATACATTACTGAATACTGGCGTTGTAGATCTTATCGACAGCTTTCTTCAATGTGGCATCGAATTCTTCATCACTCTGCTGGTAACGCAGATCCTGTGCCAGTGCTCTGGAGAAAGAGGCAATCATACCATGGTTCTGCGCTAATAATTCGCATGCATGATCCTGTGTATAGCCGCCAGACAATGCAACAATACGTACAACATGAGGATCCTTCATCAGATCTTCATAGAGATTAGCCTTAGTCGGAATTGTCAGCTTGAAGATAATCTTTGTATCATCATCCAGTGTCTTCAGATGTTCTTCGAACAGCTGGTGGAGTAATGCTTCACTTTCTTCTTTATGTGGATTATGAATATCCACTTCCGGTTCAAGAATCGGAACCATACCAGCCTTGACAACCTTCATGCCAAGCTCAAACTGCTGGTCTACGATTTCCTTGATTCCTTCTTCATCATAATCCAGAATCACAGAACGTTCCTTTGTACCGAAGATATGTCTGTCATTTACAGCATGTGCCAATGTCTCTTCCAGATCCGGAATTGGTTTCATCAGACGCACATGATTCTTTTCATCTTCAAGACCTTTATCAATCTTCAGAATCGGCACAATACCCTTCACGTTCCAGAGATAGTCACCTGTATATTGATCATCAATCTTTCTGTCCATGGTATTCTGGAACAGAATTGCGGCTAATACACGGTCGCTGGTAAAGGAAGGGCTCTTGATAATACGTGTGCGCATCTGATGTACAATATCAAACATTTCTTCATCATTATGCCATGCGGTACTGTCAATCCCATAAGCTTTCAATGCCTTTGGCGTAGAACCGCCTGACTGGTCCAAAGCTGCTATAAATCCTGGTGCGGAATGCATACGTTCTAACTGTTTCTGATTCATATAATCACCTCCGGGTTAGTTTATACTAACACTATAGCACTTTTATAATCCGGTTAAAGTCCTCCTTAGACAAATATTCAAAAATGAAGCCTATTATACTGAGATACATTTTTGTGTCAAGACTATACTTTATATTCCTGTCTGCTATACTTTCATTGCCGGAGGAATACATATTTTTCCTACACTTTGATATAAGGGAGTCCTGACTGGAGAGTTCTGTGTTGAAAGCCCAGTACGACTGGGGATCCTGATGAACGACCATGGACACCCACCTCTACATAAGAGGGAACATATCAAGCCTTCGGCTGTTATAAATATTCAGACTGTTATTTATGATAAATAACAGTTTTTTTATTATTTCATGTATACATTGGTTTACAATCAGTATATGAAAATCATTAAATATCTTTTTTCACGCATTACCCTGACGATTCTGGCCGCAGCGTTAGAAGTTGTCTTACTGGTTGTACTGTATAACTATCTGATGAATCTGGCCGGATGGATTGAAATCGTGCTTCATCTGTTAAGCTTTATCATTGCCATCACCATGATCAACAATTCCAGACATCTGTCTTCCGATATGTTATGGATACTCTTAGTTGTGATGTTTCCGGTACCGGGCACATGTATCTATCTGATTTTATATTCCAATCTTTTTACTTCCCGCATGTACCGTAAGATAGTACGTGAAACAGATGTGGCTGCCGCTTATTACAAACAGGATCCGGAAGTCATGCAGAAACTGGATAAAGAAGATTCTGATCTTGACGGTCAGTTCCATTACATTTCTTCTTCCGCAGGTTTTCCTTTTTATCAGAATACTTCTTTTGACTATTACAAGTGTGGTGAAGAAGGATATCCCGTCATGCTTGCGGAGTTAAGGAAAGCAAAGAAGTTTATCTTTCTGGAATATTTCATTATCGAAGAAGGTGTCATGTGGAATGGCATCCATGAAATTCTCAGGCAGAAGGCAAAGGAAGGACTGGATATCAGAGTCATCTATGATGACATGGGATCTATTTCTACCATTCCTGCCTCGTATGCAAAGAAACTGGAAAAAGAAGGCATTCACTGCATTCGTTTCAACGTCATCAGTCCTTTGATAAATGCCGTTATGAATCACCGGGATCACCGTAAGATACTTGTCATTGACGGAAAGACCGCATTCTCCGGTGGTATAAACCTGGCAGATGAATATATCAATGTAAAGAAAAGATTCGGCTATTGGAAGGATAACTGTTACAGAGTTAAAGGAAAAGCCGTATGGTCCTATACGGTTATGTTTTTAACAACGTGGAATGCCTTAAGACCAACTGACAAGGATTACACGGTATTTAAGGCAGAGCAGGAAGAAACAGGAAAACCAGATGGCTATATCGCTCCATATGCGGAAACACCATTAGATGGAGAGACAGTGGGTCAGAATATCTATATGAATATTCTGAATTCCGCTAATGATTATGTATATATCTTCACACCTTATCTGATCATTGATACAGATCTTGAAAATGCATTGATATTAACTGCCAAAAAAGGCGTTGATGTCAGAATCATCACGCCTGGTATTCCTGATAAGAAAATTGTCTGGAACATCACCCGTTCCTTCTACAGAAACCTGATTGCGGGTGGTGTCAAAATCTATGAATATACGCCTGGATTTGATCATGCCAAAGTGTTCGTCAGTGATGACAGAATCGCTACGGTTGGTACATTGAATCTGGATTACCGTTCTTTATATCTTCACTTTGAAAACGGAACCTATCTCTATAAGTGTAATGAAATAGCAGATATCAAGGCAGACTTTCTGGATGCCTGCAGTAAATCCAAATGCATACGCTTAGATGAAATCCATGAAAATGTATTCCACAGGATGTTAATAGGATTCTTAAAACTGTTTGCTTCAGAGATGTAAGTCACTGTGCCTCTGCAGAGGCAGAAGGTTCTGGTGTGGTCATGGTACTGACATCCACTACCGGTAATGTGACTTCGGAAGTATAGTCCGTATTGGTATAACGGCTCTGCAGAGTCAATGGAAATGTAAACTTATCCAGTTTCTGAATCATCTGATCGTGCGAAGATTCCGGTATGGCAAAACCTGAACGCCAGGATTTACCGCCGGATCTTTTTATATCCGTACAATAGTATTTTCCATCATCTACTATTTCTACAGGTTCTGCATCTTTTACCGTCAATGGATCCAGAAGATCATGCATGTCATCTTCGATATCATGCGACCATGTAAACTGATATTCATCATCATAGTGTATCTCTACACCAACGTTATAATATTCTCCACTCTTTAAAACAAACGTACAGCCGCTGTAACGCTTGTCAGCTTCTTCTTTCTTTGAACCGCATCCGCTTAACAACAAGAGACTCATGCTTGTAAGCAGGCATATTCCTTTTTTTACCATAATTCCCCCGATTTCCCTATTATTATACCTGTGAGAAGAAGTGAGTGAAACAGATTATTGTTATAATGGAACGCAGAGGTATAACATGAAATTTGCACATTTGGCGGATCTTCATTTAGGTAAAACAGTAAATGGTTTTTCCATGATTGAAGATCAGAAATATATTCTGAAACAGATCCTGCACATCTTGGAAGATAAGCATGTGGATGCAGTACTGATAGCCGGGGATATTTATGACCGCAGTATTCCTTCTGCCGAAGCCATGCAGCTGTTAAATGCATTCTTAACAGAACTAAATAAAAGAAACTATGAAGTCTATATCATTGCCGGTAATCATGATTCTGCCGAAAGACTGACCTATGGTTCTGATATCTTTAACCAGATGCATATCCATATTGAAGGAAGCTGGAATGGCAGCTTAGCATACTATGACTATCATGATGCATATGGTATTGTCAGGGTACATTTACTGCCATATATCCGTCCTTCTGATATCAACCGCTATAGTGAAGAGAAAGCAGACAGCTATAACAAAGCCATAGAAGAAGCCATAGAGACTGCCGATCTTTCAGAAGACAGAAATATCATTCTGACCCATCAGTTTGTAAGCGGGACTGTTCTTGATGAAGATGGTTCGGAAGAGTTGAACATCGGTGGATTGGATGCGGTGGATGGTCATCTGTATGATGCCTTTGACTATGTGGCCATGGGTCATATCCACAGACCGCAGAAACTGTTAAGAGAAACCATGCGTTACAGCGGCACCCCATTACCGTATTCCTTTGCGGAATGCCGGTATCATAAAAGCATGCCTGTAATAACGATGGAAGAAAAAGGAAATGTTTCAGGCATTGAACTTTGTTCGTTAAAGCCATTGCATGGCATGCGTGAAATCCATGGTTATTTCAATGACATCATTCATAACAGCAGAGAGGATGAACATACCGATGACTACATGCATATCACATTAAATGATGAAAATGATGTTACTGATGCTTTACCGCAATTAAGGGAAATCTATCCGAATCTCATGAAACTGGATTATGACAATACCAGAACAAGAAATCAGAAGGATCTGAGAGCCTTAAAGAAGATGGAAAAACAGAATCCCGTGGATATTTTTTCTGACTTCTACACTTTAAGCAATGGTGCTGAGATGAGTGATGAACAGAAGAAAATCATACAGGATCTGATTACATCCGTATGGGAGGAATCATGAGACCTTTAAAGCTTGTAATGTCTGCCTTTGGACCATATGCCGGCAGAACGGAACTAGATCTGGATCAGTTAGGCAGTGAAGGCATCTATCTGATCTGCGGGGACACAGGTGCAGGCAAGACAACTATATTCGATGCCATTGCCTTTGCCTTATACGGTCAGCCATCCGGTTCCATCCGTCAGAACAGCATGCTCAGAAGCATCTATGCGGATGATCATGATAAAACCTATGTAGAGCTTACCTTTCTTCATAAAGGTGATGTATATCACATCACCCGTAACCCGGAATATACGTATCCATCCCTGAAGAATCCTTCCAGAACTGTCAGAGTTGCGCCAGATGCCGAACTCATCTATCCAGACGGGCATTCCATTCATAAGACAAAGGCTGTTACTTCTGCCATTGAAACCTTATTAGGCATGAACCGCAATCAGTTTACGGAAACCGCCATGATTGCCCAGGGAACCTTTCAGGATATTCTGGATGAAGATACGGTTTCCCGTGGTCAGTTATTAAAGAATCTGTTTCATACAGATAAATATGCTGTTTTATCGAAAAGATTACTGGATAATGCAAATGACCTCTATGTCAGATTAAAAGATGAGAAAAAGAAAACAGCTCTCTATACTGCCTCTATCCAGTGTGACGATAACGATGAAAGAAAGAATGTACTTGTCTCTGATGGTGAAAATGTTCAGACAGATGATGTTCTGGATTATCTTGCTCAGCTGGATCAGGAATATAGAGATTCCTTAAAGAAAAAACAGGCTGAAGAGAAAGAAAAGCATCAGAAACAGATGGACTGGAACCAGCAGATCGGCAAAGACAAAGCACTGCTTTCCTCTATCAGAGAACTGGCAGAGGTACAAAGGGAATTCCCTTCTGTCAAACAGGCAAAACAACAGGCCGAAGAAACGATGAAACAGCTGGAACAGGAGCATCTTTCAGATGATATCAATGCCCTCAGGATTCAGAAAGCAGAAGAAGAAAAGAATCTGCATGCCTATCAGGAATATGAGGATCTGAAGCTTTCCTGCAGGAAGCTTCAGGATGAAAAAGAGAGTCTTCTGAAACAGTCTGAACGGATTAAAAAACAGGTAGAAGCCTTAAATCAAACCATTCAGGAAGATGAAAGAAAGAAAAAGAATCTCTTTGAAATAAAAGAAGAACTGAATCAGTGTGAAAAAGATATAAACACCTCATCACAACGCATGCATCAGCTGTCACAACTGAATGATCTGTCTGACGGTATTCACGTTCTTCAAGAAGAAACAACCCGGACCCAGAAACATTACCGTCAGGCTCATAATGACAGTGAGAATGCTTATGCATACTGGCATCATATACGGCAGATCTATTTAAGTGCACAGGCCGGCATACTGGCAGAGAATCTGGAAGAAGGACAGCCTTGTCCTGTATGCGGTTCTCTGCATCATCCTGAAAAAGCTGTTTTAAGCAAAGAGGTTCCTGATCAGTCTGATATGGATCAGGCAGAAGCATCTTATCATGAAGCTCTAGAGAAAGAAGAACAGCTGTCCAAAGACTCTGCCCGGCTTTTAGGAAGAATGCATGCAGAAGAAGCACAATATCAGTCTCTTTTAAAAGATACAGGGATAAAAGAAGAAGACATCCTGAAAGAAAAAGAAGCTGTACAGAACACTTTAGATGTACTCAAAAAGAAACAGACAGATCTGAATCGTCAGATTCATGCCCTGGATAATATCGATGAGACCAGTCAGAAACATATGAATGATCTGAAGTCTTTTGAACAATCTGAAGAAGAAAATGACAGAGAGATTCATGATACTGATCTGAAGATAAAAGAAAGCAGCGTAAAGCTGCAGAACCTGAAAGAACAGTTAACAGCCTCTTCTCTTGTGGAAGCACAAAAACATATACAGGTATTATCAGACAGCATTCTTGATAAGCAGAATCTTCTGGACAGTACGCGGCAGGCTGTCATAGATGCAGATTCAGACTATCAGGCCATCGTCGTCCGTAAGGAAACACTTGAAAAGTCCATTGGAAATCAGAATGTATCAGAAGAGGATATCCGTCAGAAAGAGAAGAATGTTTCAGATATCCATGAACAGTTATTAACCCTGCAGAATGAAATCAGCACAATACAGACAGCTATCACTCAGAACAAATCTATCGCAAGACACCTGAAAGAAAGTGCTGATACATATGCATCACTGGATCAGAAGTATCGTGAAATGCGTGCATTGTCAGATACTGCAAATGGGACATTAACCGGTAAAGCCAAGATTAATTTAGAAGAATATGTACAGATGAGCTATCTGGACAGAATTCTGTATTATGCCAATATCCGTTATGCAAAGATGTCTGATGGTCAGTATGAACTTGTCAGAAGAACTGAAGGATCCGGATTAAAGAGTCATGCGGCGCTGGATCTGGATGTCATTGATCACATTTCAGGTACTTACCGTTCGGTTAAATCCTTATCTGGCGGAGAATCTTTCCTTGCCTCATTAGCGTTAGCCTTAGGCATGTCTGATGAAATCCAGGCTGAGGCTGGCGGTATAGAAATAGAAACCATGTACATTGATGAAGGATTCGGTTCTCTGGACTCAGATGCATTGTATAAGGCAGTTAATGCCTTAGGTCTTGGAAACAATCATCGTCTCGTAGGTATTATCTCTCATGTTGAAGAGCTGCGTGAAGGCATTCATAAGGGAATTATTGTGACCAAGGATTTCAAGCATAAAGGCGGCTCAGACGCAAAAGTATTTCATGATGATTAGAAAACAGGTAGAATATCGCTATGTTGAAATTAAGCAGAAGTGAGTGGATAACCACTCTGTTACAGAGCGGTATATTCTTAATGGAACTGTTATTCTTCTTTGGTATCACGGTTATGACCGATGCTTTCATACAGGGGATTACAGGCATTTATACGGCCATAGCCGCAGGTATGGTATTATCCGGCATGATTGTATTTGAAATCATTTTAAGGATATTGATGCGTAAAAGAGAAACCAGTCATAATGCACAATGTATCTCTTCTTTCATCAATGCATTATTACTGAGTGCTGCCTCCGCTTTGTATGGATATCAATGTTTTCTGATCACATTTATACTCTGTACAGTCATACTGTTATCAGAACATTTTCTGCATAAAGATATATTGAAACTGCTTATATTCATGCTGGTACAGATAATCACCATCTTCAGTATGTCTTACTTCTATGGCAAAGGTATTCTCTCTTTCAGTGAGAGTATGACGATTGCCTTTGGCATCTCTTTGTATGTGATTAAGATGATGCCTCATGATATACCATCTGAAAAAGGTGCTGACAAAAAGAAAATCATGATTCTTCCTGTCATTCTGCATACACTTGTCACAAGCCTGTATCTGGTTTCATGGGGATTGCTTGTGCCACAGATAACAGCCGTAAATCAGGCAGGTAACAGTTTCAAGAGTTCTGTCTGGCCTGGTCTTTCTTTACTCGTCATGGTCATTGTGTATATTCTCTGTTACACAGAAAGAATTGTCTCACGCAGACTGAATGGAAATCAGCTGTATCTTTCAGATAATATCAGTACACTGATAACTGTCATTATCTTCTCTCTTTTCTTATGCTTTACCCATAGAACCCTGGGTATTGCGGCATTGTTGTTCACTGCGGCTGAAACAGCAGGAACGATCCTTCTGTATATCACTGATCACGCAGACAGCTTTGCAATAAGCTTTATCCGCTGGCTGTTATCCCATCTTGGCACAATCGGTATCATGATGCTTGCCTTTACTTTATATGACGGTATATCTCTGGATTATTCTATGGTCACAATGGTAATGATCATACTTTGTGCACTCATGAATATTCTTGCGTCTTTAGAAGATACAGATATCTATGCATCTCAATTACAGGAGTAAACATGCAGAAATTTATCTTGTCATGGACTGTTGTGATGAGTATTATTGCATTTGCCTGTTATGGTGCAGATAAGTATAAAGCCATTCATCACAAATGGCGTATTTCAGAGAAAATACTGATTCTGCTTGCCTTTGCGGGTGGTGCATATGGTGCTTTTATCGGTATGTATGTATTTCACCATAAAACCAGGCATCTTAAGTTTCGCATACTGATACCTTTGTCTGTTTTACTTTGGACTGGTATTGTAATCATAGTAATAAGAGGAATAAACATATGGCAGTAAAACTAATCTTTATCGATATCGATGGAACATTAACAAATGACAAAAAAGAAATCACCCCTGCAACAAAGCAGGCTTTAATGACTGCACAGCAGTATGGCATCCGTCTTGTCATTGCCTCAGGAAGACCTTCTCATGGCATCTTCCAGTATGGCGACCAGCTGGATATGCGCCTGCATCATGGTGTATTCATCTGTTATAACGGTGCCAGAGTCGTCAATTGTGAAGATGGCAGAGTTATGATGGATATTACGATTCCAAAAGATCTGACCGCTGCTGTATTAAATCATCTGAAGAAATTTGATGTCATTCCGTTAATCACACATGGTTCTCATATGGTTGTAGAAGATGTCTATAACTGTATGGTAAAAGATGGTGATCGTGAGTTTAACGTTCTTGCCTACGAGTCAAGAAATAACGGATACCAGCTCATGGAGACAAAAGATCTTGTTTCTTATGCAAAGTTTCCTTGTAATAAGATATTAACCGCTGGTGACAGTGATTACCTGCAGGCTCATTATGAAGAAATGTCAGCCCCATTCAAAGGCAAATTAAATATGATGTTTACTTCCAACTTCTACTATGAATATACTGCATTTGGCGTAGGAGACAAAAGATCTTGTTTCTTATGCAAAGTTTCCTTGTAATAAGATATTAACCGCTGGTGACAGTGATTACCTGCAGGCTCATTATGAAGAAATGTCAGCCCCATTCAAAGGCAAATTAAATATGATGTTTACTTCCAACTTCTACTATGAATATACTGCATTTGGCGTAGATAAGGGTACAGCCGCTAAAGAAGTATTGAAACAGCTGAATATCAAACCGGAAGAATGCATGGCCTTCGGTGATTCCGAGAATGATATTCCGATGCTGAAACTTGCCGGATTAGGCATTGCGATGGGGAATGCCCAGCCGGAAGTAAAGAAAGCCGCTGATGAAGTCACACTGGATAATAATCATGATGGCATTGCTGAAGCATTATATAAACATATAGAACAGCTTCATACATATGAATAAGTTTCCCTGGTACTGATCATTCAGTACCTTTTTTTACTTTTTTAATTATTTTTCATGTTTCTTCAGTGATATGAAATAGCAGATGCACAGAATTGTCTGCAGCA
>CAZHUX010000008.1:0-44181 GCA_964535445.1 uncultured Galactobacillus sp.
GTCTCAACGTGAACCGTATTCGGGAACATGTCACATGGCTGTACTTTCTGTAATACATATTGATTATCAGTCAGAATCTTTACATCTCTGGCTAATGTAGCCGGGTCACAGGAAACATATACAAGTCTTTTTGGAGATATCTTTAAGATTGCATCTATCGTATCTTTAGAGCATCCCTTTCTTGGTGGATCCACAATTACAGTATCTGCTTTTATCCTGGATCGTATGATTTTCTGTGCGCCTTTACCTGCATCCGCATTAATAAACTGAATGTTATTGACATGGTTTATCTCGGCATTGATCTTTGCATCTCTGATAGCTTCCGGGACAATCTCTATACCATATACTTTCTTTGCCTTGGATGCTCCTATGATTCCCATAGTTCCCGTACCACAATATAAGTCTATCAGTGTTTCTTTTCCTGTTAATCCCGCATAGTCAATAGCTGTCTGATACAGTTCTTTTGTCGCGTAAGGATTAATCTGAAAGAAAGATCTTGCGGATATACGGAAACGGCATCCTAGCAGTTCTTCTTCTATATATGGTTTTCCATATAACAGAACTTCTTTACCTTCCAGAATGGCATTATGATCACTGTGATTAATAATAGCAGAAACCGATTTAATCTCAGGATATGCTTCTGTCAGATCTTTTAACAGTTTCTCGCAATCATGGAATGGATAGTCATGAACAATCATGCATACCATGACTTCCCCGGTAACATGTGCATGCTTGATCAGAATATGACGGAACTCCTTTGTACAGTTATATTTTTCTAATTCTTTTCTGAAGAAAACTGTTAATTCATTTGATAAATCCGTCTGAACATAACAGTAATCATATGGTACTACTCTGTTGGTATGGTTCTGATAGAAGCCAAGTTCCGTTTTCCCTTTATTTAACTGTACAGGTATCTGTACCTTATTACGGTAATTCCAGTATGGTTCAACCTTTATGATAGGAAGAGGTTCTATCTCCATATCTGCATTTCTTCTGAAGCAGTTCTTTACTTTATCTTCCTTGAACCTTCTTTGTTCTGCATCATCCATATGCTGAAGCGTGCAGCCGCCGCATTGCTTATAGACAGAACAAGCAGGTTTTACTCTGTGTTCAGATGGCTTCAGGATCTTTACAACTCTGCCATAGCCATAGTTCTTCTTCATCTTTGTAATACCGATCTCTGCTTCTTCTCCATCCAGTAGTCCCGGCACAAAGATCACAACACCATTGATTCTGACAACTCCGGCTCCATCTTCTGTATAACCATGTGCTTCAGCTGTATATGTTTCATTCTTTTCCATGCTGTTCTCCATAAAAAAGAGGCTTTGTCTGCCTCTTTCACTGATTATTGCTGAGAGTCATCATCAGACTGAATGTCTTCCTGGGCAGCACCATTATCACCGCCATTGTCTGCCGCAGCACTTGCGGCCGCATCCGCAGACGCCTGTGCTTCCCGGTCAATCACATCCTGCCTTAACTGATCCGCAACTTCCTGATTCTTGGCAACGCTGACTGTCTGTTTCTGTGGATCTGTCATACCGGATGTTTTTGTATCAATAACATAGACAAAGTTTTCACCATCTTTATCTGTTCTCTCCGGGAGTGTATATACATGGATTTCCAGATCATACATCTTTTCAGAATCTGTCTTGGTAAAGTAAACTGCCGGATCCAGAATACCTGCGACAGTGTTATATACTTCATCAGCCTTGGCATTGCATTGATCTTCTGTCGCATCATCAGGCATATCAACATATACACGTAATGTTGCGGTCTTCATTGTCACAAAGGCATCATCCTGACCAGATAATCCCTTTACAGCAGACTCTACCTGATCCATCTGTTTCTCGGTGATTGCCGGATCCAGATCTCCTTCATAACGGTTGCCTAATACAGGCTTGCCAGTATCTCTCGATGCTGAAAATAATATCCAGCCCAGTACTACAAACGGGGCCAGTACAAGAATCAGACATACCCAGAACAATACCGCCGTACGGTGTGTCTTCTTCTGATTTGTATTTCTAAGTTTTTTATTTTTCTCTGTCATATAGATTCCTCATTGGTATTTTAAACTCTTTCACTTCTTTTGGCTATAGGTACATATTTTGCCTTTTCCACAAATTCTTGTCATAATGACACATATGAAAGTCCCGGGCTCTGAAGATAAAGTGATCTGTCCTTATCACTCTGAACATACATACTGTACCTCTCATATCCGCCTGTTCCAGCAGCTTCCTGAAAAAGAACAGATTCATCTTCTGGAAAACGCTGCTCATGTGCATCTGAATAAAGGATCTGTACTTGCTCATGAAGGTCAGGATATTACAGAAATATTAATCATCCGCAAAGGAAGAATCAAGACATGCCGTCTGGATGCTGAAGGCAATGAATATATCCTGGATATCCTGCATGATGGTCATGCCATCTGGCATGATATGTTTTTAAAAGACCATATATATCACTACAATATTGTTGCCTTAACAGATTGTGAAATCTGTGAAATATCGAGAGAAGAATTTATTTCTGTATTAAAAGGCAATCCTGAAGCTGCCATGGGATTAATCACCATGTTAAGTACGGAATTGTATGAAGCCAAGGAAAAGTCTGTTCTTTTATCTGTCAAAGACCCTGCCGCAAGACTTGCCGGATTCCTTTTAAACCGTGATGTCAGATGTCTTGGTCATGAGATATCCTTAAAACTGGATGATATTGCCGCAAGTATTTCGCTGAGACCTGAAACCGTAAGCAGAAATCTTGTTAAGTTAGAGAAAAGCGGTTATGTAAAGAGAATCGGTAAAGGAAAGATCATGGTTACTGACCGTATTGGTCTTCAGAAGTTCTACGATGCAGAAAAGAAATAACTAAATTTGATTACAATCAAAGATAACAATTCAGAAACGGGTTACATTCATCAATGTACCCGTTTTATTAAGGAGAGAAAATGACGAAAGCTTATGTACATTCAACCGAATCATTTGGATCAGTAGATGGTCCGGGCCTGCGTTTTATTCTCTTTCTTAAAGGATGTCATATGCGTTGTGCCTTCTGTCATAACGCTGATACATGGGACATGCATACAGATGATCAGAGGACTGCAGATAAAGTACTGGATCAGGCAGAAAGATATCGTCCTTACTGGGGTGATAAGGGAGGCATTACCGTATCAGGTGGTGAACCATTACTGCAGATAGATTTTCTGATTGAATTATTTCAGAAAGCAAAACAAAGAGGTATCCATACATGCATTGATACGGCTGGTCAGCCTTTTACAAGAGAACCGGCATGGTTTGATAAATTCAACACCCTCATGCAGTACACAGATCTCCTGTTAGTAGATATCAAACATATTGACAGGGAACATCACATAAAACTGACTGGTGTTCCTAATGACAATATTCTGGATATGTTTCATTATCTTTCAGAAATCCATAAACCGATCTGGATCCGTCAGGTACTTGTACCGGGGTGGACAGATGATACCGGGTATCTGATTCAGACAAGGAAGTTTATTGAAACATTAGATAACGTAGAGAAAATAGAAGTTCTTCCCTATCACTCTATGGGGGCATACAAATGGAAGAACCTTGGATTGAAATATCCTCTGGAAGGTGTTCAGCCTCCGGATCAAAAGACAATACAACGTGCAGATGATATTCTGCATGGCCGCTATAAATCAGAAAGGATAAAAGAAAATGATTGAAAACTGGCGCGGATTTAAAGGTACACACTGGCAGGATGATGTCAATGTCAGAGACTTCATCCAGAACAACTACACTCAGTATGACGGCGATGAGTCATTCTTAGAAGGACCTACTGAGGCAACAAACATCTTATGGAATGAAGTACAGGAACTTCAGAAAGAAGAAAGAGCCAAAGGCGGTGTATTAGATTGTGAAACAGAAGTAGTTTCCGGTCTTACGGCATATGGTCCCGGGTACATCAACGAAAAGACAAAGGATCTTGAAAAGATTGTAGGTCTGCAGACAGATAAGCCTCTCAAGCGTGCATTCATGCCTTATGGCGGTATCAAGATGGCACAGGAGGCAGCTGAAACATACGGCTATCACATTAATCCTAAATATGATCAGATCTTCAATGAATATCATAAGACACATAACCAGGCTGTATTTGATGCCTATACACCAGAGATGCGTGCAGCCCGTCATTCACACATCGTCACTGGTCTGCCAGATACATATGGAAGAGGCAGAATTGTCGGTGACTACCGCAGAGTCGCTCTCTATGGTATTGATTATCTGATTGCCAAGAAGAAGGAAGACTTTGCGAATTGCGGTGATGGCACAATGACAGATGATATCATCCGTCAGCGTGAAGAAATTACAGATCAGATCCGTGCATTAAATGGTATGAAGAAGATGGCAGCTTCCTATGGCTTTGATATTTCAAAGCCTGCCATGAATGCAAAGGAAGCTGTACAGTGGCTGTATTTCGGATATCTGGCAGCGATCAAGACACAGAATGGTGCTGCTATGTCCGTAGGACGTATTTCTACTTTCTTAGATATCTACATTGAAAGAGATCTTAAAGAAGGCACTTTAACAGAAAAGGAAGCACAGGAACTGATTGACCATCTGACTATGAAATTCCGTATGGTTAAGTTTGCCCGTATTCCTTCTTACAATGAGCTTTTCTCCGGCGATCCGGTATGGGCAACACTTGAAGTTGCCGGACTGGGTCAGGATGGCAGACATATGGTCACCAAGAATGACTATCGTTTCCTGCATACATTAGAGAATATGGGACCAGCTCCTGAGCCAAACCTGACCGTTCTTTATTCCAAGCGTCTGCCTAAGAACTTCCGTTCTTATGCCGCAATGATCTCTATCAAGACATCTTCCATCCAGTATGAAAACGATGATGTCATGCGTCCGATCTGGGGTGATGACTACAGCATCTGCTGTTGTGTATCTGCGACAGAGACAGGTAAGGAAATGCAGTTCTTCGGTGCCAGAGCCAACCTTGCAAAGTGCCTGTTATATGCAATCAATGGCGGTAAGGATGAGAAGTTCCTGGATAAGAATGGAAATCATATGCAGGTAGGTCCTGAATACGCGCCAATTACTTCAGAGTATCTGGATTATGATGAAGTCATGCATAAGTATGACCTGATGTTAGACTGGTTAGCAGGCTTATATGTCAATATCCTGAACCTGATTCAGTATATGCATGATAAATACTATTATGAAGCTGCCGAGATGGCTTTAATTGATACAGATGTACGCCGTACATTTGCGACAGGTATTGCCGGCTTCTCTCATGTAGTTGACTCCCTTTCCGCAATCAAGTACGCAAAGGTAAAGACAATCCGTGACAAGAGCGGTATTGTGACTGACTTTGAGATCGAAGGTGACTTCCCTCGATATGGTAATGATGATGATCGTGCTGATGATATTGCCGTATGGTTATTAAAGACATTCATCACCAAGATCAAGAAACATCATACATACCGTAACTCTGAACCTACAACATCTATTCTTACCATCACATCCAATGTTGTTTATGGTAAGGCTACTGGTGCACTGCCGGATGGAAGAAAGGCGTATACACCATTCTCTCCTGGTGCTAACCCTGCCTATGGCGCTGAAAAGAATGGTCTGCTTGCATCCCTGAACTCAGTTGCCAAGGTTCCGTATGAATATGCATTAGATGGCATTTCCAACACCCAGACCATTGCCCCGCAGGCATTAGGTCATAATGATGAGGAGCGCAGAGAGCAGTTAGTCAATGTATTAGACGGATACTTCTCACAGGGTGCTCATCACCTCAATGTCAATGTCTTTGGCTTAGACAAGCTCAAGGATGCCATGGAACATCCTGAGAAACCGGAATATGCGAACTTCACAATCCGTGTTTCCGGATATGCAGTCAAGTTCATTGATCTGACCAGGGAACAGCAGCTTGACGTTATTGCCAGAAACGCTCACGAAACTCTCTAAGACATGAAAGGTACAGGATTTACTCCCGTACCTTTTTACATGCTTATTTTTCATTTTTCACTTCATCAAATACATCTGTGATTTCCTTACTTACCGGTTCTGTCAGCAGACTGACAATCACATTAACCAGGATTGCAATCACAAATGCCGGAAGCAGTTCATAGAGATCAAACACACCACCTAATGGTCTTACCAGAAACTTCCAGATAAATACCATGATGCCCCCGGTTAACATTCCGGCAAGACATCCTTTGCCATTGGACCTGCGCCAGAACAAAGCTAACAATACGGCTGGTCCGAATGTAGCCCCAAAACCAGCCCAGGCAAAAGAGACAATCTTAAATACAGAAGAATTGCTGTCCCATGCCAGGATAATACCGATAAAGGCTATTCCCAGTAAGGTAATTCTTGCAATACCTAATAATTTCTTTTCACTTGCTTTGTAATGAAAGAAACCGGAAAGAATATCACTGGAAACAGAAGAAGATGCGGCCAGTAATTGTGAATCAGAAGTAGACATAGTAGATGCAAGAATACCGGCTATGACAAGTCCTGCCACTAATGCTGCCCCGAATCCATATGTAGACATCAATGAAGCTATCCGTACAATGATTGTTTCAGAATCAGAACCGCTTAATGTCGTAATTACACCTTCATGGCTCATGGCATTTCCCACAACCCCAATGAATACAGCTATTGCCATGGAAATCACAACCCATATTGTCGCAATTCTTCTGGATACCTTTAACTTGGAATCATCTTCAATAGCCATAAATCTCAGAAGAATATGCGGCATACCAAAATATCCAAGTCCCCAGGCAAGGGTAGAAAGAATGGTCATAAACCTGTAAGGAGAAGATGTATCTGTTACAGGATTATAGGTATGTGTGAAACTCAGATATCCTTTCATGGACTCGGCATTAGCCATAACTGCACCCATGCCGCCTGCCATATGTACGCCAAAGATAACAATGGCGATCAGGGCTGCTGTCATGATAATAGATTGAATCAGGTCAGTTGTACTTGCGGCTAAGAATCCGCCAAGAGTCGTATAAATGATAATGACAATCGCACTGACAATCATTGCCACATGATAATCAATTCCAAACAGGGTACTGAATAACTTGCCGCATGCCGCAAAACCAGAAGCTGTATATGGCACAAAGAATATGATGATCCATATTGCGGCTATCAGCATCAATACACCTTTCTTATCCCCATATCGGTCAGAAAAGAAGGCAGGCAGAGTAATAGAATTGGTTTTTTCTGTATATCTTCTTAATCTTTTAGCCGTAATCAGCCAGTTCAGATATGTCCCTACGGCAAGACCTATACATGTCCATCCTACATCTGCTAATCCACTCAGGTATGCCAATCCCGGCAGTCCCATCAGAAGATAGGAACTCATATCACTTGCTTCAGCACTCATTGCCGTAACAATCGGTCCCAGCTTTCTCCCTCCCAAGAAGAAATCACTTGTACTTTCATTGGACTTTGAAAATACAAATCCTATGTAAACCATAAAAACCAGGTACACGATAATTGTCACCAGCATTGTTATCTCTGCACTACTCATATTCTTACCCCTTTGAAAATTATGATAACAAGTATATCACTTTTCAGAAAATATTTATGTAAGTATTTTCATCATAGGGCATATAAAAAGGCTTCGCAAAGAAGCCTGTGATTGTAATTTACAGTTTAAAACATGAGATGCATTCCATGATTCCAAGAACTGCCATCAATACACCCATGTATTTTCCACTGAAACCAGATACCTTTCTGCCTTCTCTGTATGCATAGACACCAAGCAGAATACCTAAGATACCAAATAGTGGAACCAGCTCGGAATAAACTGTCATTCCGGCTAAAACCATCCATAATCCGATCACTGCACTTACCCAGCTTCTGACCATCGGATTCTGCTTGCCTTTGCGAATGATATTTGCATTATTAACTTTCATTTCAGACATACTGCACACCTGCCTTTTCTGTACTTTCATGATATACAGATCACAAGCAGAATTGAACCGTCAGAGTGCATTTTTATGCAGAAAATCAGTCTGAATATGAAAGTAAACATCGCTTTTATCAAACGACAGAAAATTCATTTCATTATTCCATGTAAATGATTTTCACTGACCGAATTGTGCAATAAAATCATCTTCAGAAATAATCGGAATATTCAGTTTCTTTGCCTTCTGATTCTTGGAAGAAACAGAGTTAATGTCATTGTTGATCAGATAATCTGTATTAGAGGATACAGCACCAGTCACCTTACCGCCTTGTGAAACAATATATGCCTTTAATTCATTTCTGTTTTTATAGTGATGTACATCCCCTGTAATGACAAAGGAAAGATCTTTGCATTTATCTCCTGAGGCATTCAGATCAGTGGCCTCTATAGTGATATATGGCATCAGATCATCATATGCCTGCTTATTATCAGGATTATGGAACCAGTTCACAAAGGCCGCAGATTTCTCCGGTCCGATACCTTCAATAGA
Source organism: uncultured Galactobacillus sp. (assembly GCA_964535445.1). Lineage (GTDB taxonomy): Bacteria > Bacillota_I > Bacilli_A > Erysipelotrichales > Erysipelotrichaceae > Bulleidia. The sequence goes on from CAZHUX010000008.1 coordinate 8,465, forward strand.
AGAAAAGATATGCGGATCATCTGTTTCTTCTGCTTTCTGAACCAGTTCTGATAATGAATACGCTTTTAATAATCTTCTTGCGACATCCTGACCGATTAAAGGAATATTCAGTGCATAAATCAGTTTCGTGTCTGATACATGCTGAGCCTTGTCTATGGATGCCATGATGTTATCTGCACTCTTATCTCCGAATCCATCCAGCTGTGCGATTTCATCACGATGGTCCTTCAGACGGAATATATCCGCATTCTCATGAATCCACCCTTCATTAATAAACCTTGATAAAGTAGCTTCTGAGATGCCATCAATATCCATGCCTGCCTTAGAGACAAAGCGGGCAAACTTTCTTAACTGCTTGGCTGCACACTTCGGATTGGTACATTTTAATGTCTTTGTGCCAGAGCTTTCAGATATGACTATCTTTGTCGGAGAACCGCATACCGGGCATACCTCCGGTATAGCAAGATTACCTTCTGTTTTCCGTACATGAATGATTTTAGGAATAATCTTATTAGCTTTGATAACTGTTAAAACTGTTCCTTTTCCCCCTACGCCTAATCTTTCACACTCACTGATATTGCATAAGGAAGCCCTTTTAACAGTTGTGCCTTCTAACTCTACCGGGTCAAAGACCGCAACTGGTGTAATCGTAGAAGCTGCACAGGACCAGTCAATATGATCCAGAGTACTTTCCACAGATTCATCCTGCCACTTGAAGGCATAGCCGGCTCTTGTCGCATGGTGACCCGTAACACTGCCGCCAGAGGCATATACAGTGTCATCATAGGCAATTACCAGCCCGTCTACCGGATACGGGTTTTCACCATCGGTAACCTTTTTCGTCCATTTATTGATTTCAGCATCAATATGTTCCAGATCAGGCTTTTCTATCTTCTCATGATCTACAACCTGAAAGCCCATATCTTCCAGATACTGCATTCTTTTACCCCATGAGATAATCTCCTGATCGGTATGAACTAATGTAAAAGGAACCCAGTGAATATTTCTCTTTTTAACTTCTTCAATATCCTTTAAGGTCAATGAACCGGATGCCAGATTACGTGGATTTGCATAATCTTCACCTGATTCCATCACAAACCTGTTAAAGTCTTCATAGGAAATGACAGCTTCACCACGGATAACAACATGTCCCTTATCCGGTATATCTTTTAAGATTCCATGAATTGCGTCCGCAAGGTGCGTGATATTGGTACCGATATGTCCATCTCCTCTTGTGACTACCTTATGAAGATGACCATGATCATATGTCACAACAAGTGTCAATCCATCCAGTTTCCATGATAACCAGATCGGTCTTCCTTCTGCCCATTTGACCAGATCTTCCGGTTTCTTGGTCTTGGCAAGAGATAATGCAGGAAACTCATGTGCTTCCTTTTCTCCTGCCGTCGTGTCTGCGGAAACATTATGAGTTGGTGAATCAGGCAGAATTGTACCTGTTTCCTGTTCCAGTTTTTTCAGACGATCAAACATGGCATCCCACTCATAGTCTGTCATCATCTCTTCACGTCCATTGTAATAAGCATCTGAAGCCTGATTCAAACGATCGGTCAGCTGACGCATCAGCTGTAATCTTTCATCTGTTTCCTGCATATATACCTTCCTTTACTTTTTCTTTTTCAAGAAGCTGACTGCTATATTCTTTATACCCACCGGATACGCAAAGGCTACCTTTGCGGCATCACCTTTCAGTGATATAACAATTCCTTCTCCAAACTTCGGATGAATCACCTGATCACCCTTTTTGATCTTTCCACCATGTGGTCTGTGCTCTTGATTAACAGGTTCATGATATTGAATGGATGTATCTGTTTTAGGTTCATCATCCCATAAAGAATGATGTTTTCTCTCTACATTACCAATATGTTCAATATACTGGTCATCAATTTCATTGATAAATCTTGAAGGCGTTCTGGTTCTCTGCAGGACGAATGAGAAGCCTCCTGCATCACAGAGATACAGTCTGTTTCTGGCTCTTGTAAAAGCAACATATGCCAGTCTTCTTTCTTCTTCAACCCCTTTGGAACTGTCACTCATCGCTCTTTCATTCGGGAATATACCTTCATTCAGATCACTGATGAAGACTGTATCAAATTCCAGACCCTTGGCTGCATGAATCGTCATCAACTGTACGCAGTCAGCAGCCTGCTCGCTCTCTCTGTCTGTATACAGTGCTACCTGCTGCAGATACTCGTCCAGACTGTCATCCGGATAATTCTCAGAGAATTCCTTGATATCATCTAACAATGCCTGCAGATTCTGTTTTCTCTCTTCACCCTTTTCATGATCTGCATTCAAAAGAGCTTCATAACCACTTTCTTTTAAGATCTCATTAAACAAATCAGAGATCTCTTCAGAATGCATGTCCCGGCGCCATTTTTCAACCATTGCGACAAATGCCTCTATGGTTTTCCTGGCTTTACCTGTAAAGATCTTGTCTTCCTTTAAAACCTCATACATGGTTAAGCCATTTGTCTCGGCTTCCATCGCAATCGCATCCATGGTTTTACTACCAATACCACGTTTCGGACGGTTCAGTACTCTTTCTAAAGCAAGATCATCTGCCGTTGTGCACATTCTCAGATAGCACAGCATATCCTTGACTTCCTGTCTTTCATAGAACCGGATACCACCATAGATAATGTATGGGATCCTTTCATTCATGAAGCTTTTTTCAAGAGAACGGGACAGATAGTTGGAACGGTATAAGACAGCCATATCCGAATACTTCTTACCCTTGCGGTGTAATCTCATGATTTCTGATACAATCCAGTCTGCCTCGTTTTCTTCATTAACTGCAGAATAATGAATAACTTTGTCAGAAGACTTGCGATTTGTGTACAGATCTTTCTTCATTCTGTTGCGGTTATTCTGAATGACCGAGTTAGCCGCATTCAGAATCGGCATTGTAGAACGATAGTTTTCATTCAGAATAATTGTCTTTGTGCCGGGATAATCCTTTTCAAAATGCATGATGATGTTTACATCAGCACCACGCCACGTATAAATGGTCTGGTCCGGGTCCCCGACTACATAGAGACAGCTGTCACTGCCGGCAAGCATACGGATCAGTTTGTATTGTGTCGCATCAATATCCTGAAACTCATCTACAAGAATATATTCAAAACGGTGCTGCCACTTTCCAAGAATATCAGGAAATTTATTAAACATTCTTACAGTCCATAAAATCAGATCATCAAAGTCCAGGGCATGCAGTTCCTTCTGCCTTTGTAAATAATATGCATATACCTTGGCTTTCTGTACATCCGGCTTATAGGTACCAGCCATCTTCATCGCCTGATCTGCATCGATATCTGCGGTTTTATTATTGGATATATAGTCAATCAATGATCCGGGTGTTAAGCCGGAATCATTGATCTGCAGTTTCCTGATTGCTTCTTTGACAACAGATTTCTGATCTTCGGCATCCATGATTGTAAAATTACGCGGATATCCCATGGCTGGTATATCCTCTCTCAGAATTCTGACGCATAAAGAGTGAACCGTGGAAATCCATGGCTGGACAGTATCCTCCCCAAGCATTTTCTGGATTCTTTCTCTCATTTCATTGGCTGCTTTATTTGTAAAAGTAATCGCCAGTATCTTATAGGGACGCATATCCTCATCTTCTATCAGATGGGCAATACGCATTGTTAAAACCCTGGTTTTACCAGAACCGGCACCAGCTATGATTCTTAAATATTTATCATCAGAAAGAACGGCTTCTTTCTGATTCTGATTCAGCATTGATGTATCTATCATTTTTACTCCTGTATAAATCGTTACCGCCCGCCTATTATAGCATGCAGGAGATTCATCGAATCAATGCTATAATGACAAATGAGGTATACAGTATGTTAATCGCAGATCAGTGGAAAGACTATCAGTTAATAGATGCCGGTAATGGAGAAAAATTGGAGCAATGGAATCAGGTTGTATTAAGAAGACCGGATCCACAGGCAATCTGGCCTGCCGGTTCTACTTCTTTATGGCATAAGGCAGATGCCGTCTATCATCGTTCAAATAAAGGCGGTGGTCATTGGGAATATAAAAAACAGCTTCCGGAAAGCTGGACAATTTCTTATAAAGACCTGACTTTCAGAGTATCTCCGACTGGTTTCAAGCATACCGGCATATTTCCTGAACAGGCCGTAAACTGGGACTGGATGTCAGAACTTATAGAACAGCATAAAGATGAGGATCTTCGTATTCTGAATCTTTTTGCCTATACAGGTGGTGCGACAATGGCATGTTCCGCCTCAGGTGCTGCTGAAGTGGTACATGTGGATGCGTCCAAAGGCATGGTAAAGTGGGCCGAAGAAAACAGAGATCTGTCTCATTTACAGAACCATAAGATCCGTTTCATCGTAGATGACTGCCTGAAGTTTGTGGAACGTGAGAAAAGACGTGGTCATACATATCATGGCATCCTGATGGATCCGCCAAGCTATGGCAGAGGTCCGAATGGTGAGATGTGGAAGTTTGAAAAGGAAATCATCCCTTTGATACAGGCATGTATGGATATTCTGGATGAACATGCATTATTCTTTTTAATCAATTCCTATACAACCGGCTTTTCTGCGTCCGTACTGGAAAATATCATGAAGACAATACTGTTAAAGGAACATCAGGAAGGAAAGGTCACAGCCGGTGAACTGGCTATTCCTATGCAAAGCAGAAATCTGTATCTGCCATGCGGTATTTATGGAAGATGGGAAAGAAAATGATTCCGGTTCTCTATGAAGACAATCATGTCTTATGTGTCATAAAACCCTGTAACATGCCGGTACAGGCGGATAACAGTCATGATGAAGATCTGTTACAGGTGTTAAAACAGTATCTGAAAGAGAAATATCATAAACCGGGTAATGTCTATTTAGGTCTTGTGCATCGTCTGGACAGACCGGTTGGCGGAGTCATGGTATTTGCGAAAACATCCAAGGCTGCTTCCCGTTTATCTGATGCTGTACGTACACATAAGCTAAAGAAGGAATACCTTGCCGTAGTGGAAGGACATTTCAGAGAGTCAGAAGGTACATATGAAGATTATCTGATCAAGGATCATAATACAAATATGGTTCATGTAACAGATAGTAAACATGGTAAGTACTGTTCCCTGCATTATGATGTTCTGGCAGAAAAGCATGGATATTCGCTTGTCCATATTCTGTTAGATACAGGACGTTCGCATCAGATCCGGGTACAGTTTGCCCATCACAAGCATCCCCTTGTCTATGATCAGAGATACAATCCATCCTCAGGCAAAGGACAGATTGCCTTATATGCATGCCGTCTTACCTTCCCCCATCCTGTCACAAAGAAAGACATAACCGTCTCTGCCACCCCTCCAAAGAAAGATCCCTGGAATCTTTTTGAGGTACACATTTGACAGTTAAAAGAAAACGCAGAAAACTGAGACGCATTCCTTCTAAAAAGAAAAAAGGACCGCGTCGTCATATACGCAAGAGCCTTCTGATAGTACTGGTATTTGCGATTACAGCTGTGATTGTACTGCTCAGAGTCCCGGATGTCATGAATGATTCCAAGCTCCAGGATCTTGGTTATCAGGAGACAACGATCAAAAATATAAAGAAGCAGGGACTTACGGATACAATTCTGAAACATAAGTATTATTCCAAAAACCTGGCCAATGCGATAGATAACGGTACTCTTGAAAAAGACTATATTGTTTTATATGCATCTGTAAAAGAAGACCGTTCCTTAACAGCTAAGGATTTCCTGTTATACAGTCGTCTGGAAGACAAAGGTTATGAAACAGATCAGTTAGTCAGCCTGTTTTCTAATCTGGAATACTATGAAATAACACCTTTGCTGGTATTTGATTATCAATGGGATACAGCTCCTTATATCAAAGACTGCAAAGCCAACCGTGATCATAACTCGGAAGATGCATTTTCACTGAATGGTTCCTATATCACAAGATATAAATTAAGTTCTCAGATAGAAAAGCCTGACCGTACAGATGTATTAGTGAATTCTTCCAATTACCTTGATGCATCATATGTTCCATCAGATTTAACAGAGATAGATACACAATATGCAGTCAATAACATCTATCTTTCCAAAGAAGCCTCAGAAGCCTTTACAGCTATGTCCAAAGCTTCCGTAGAAGCAGGAAAGAACTTCTATGCCTCGGCAGGCTATCGTTCTTACGATGATCAGAGTGCCGCATATCAGAGCATGGTCAATCAGGTTGGGGAAGATAAAGCCGATGCCTACTGCATAAGGGCAGGATATACGGAACATCAGACAGGTTTAGCAGTCAATGTAGCCGCAACCTATGAAACAAAGAAAGATTTCAAAGATACCAGTGTATTTCAATGGCTGATGGATAACTGTGCTTCTTATGGCTTTATAGAACGGTATCCTGTAGATAAGGAATATATTACCGGAAACAGTGATGAGCCGGAACACTTCCGTTATGTTGGAAAAGATATAGCAGAAAAGGTACAGGCATCCCATCTGACTTATGATGAATACTATGATTTATATCTGGCTGAATGGCATGATAAGAAATGCAGACCATCCGAAAAAATAATCAAACAGGCAGAAGTAAATCCAACCGCTTCTTAAACTGTCAATGGACAGGTTTCCCTGTCCATTGTTTTTATTTCTTTAAAAATGTTTCTATTTCTTCTCTTCTGTCTTCCATATCCTGATAACCCAGATCATAGAGCTTCTGACAATTCTCTACATCACCATGGAATCTGGAAACCTTGATATCTTCTGATGGTCTGATATGAACGGCTTTACCTTCTTCTACCAGCTTATCGACAATATCAACCTGATGATAATAATTCAGATGTCTTACGGCATAGTCCTTTTCAACCTGAGGATACTGTTTATAGACATGCTTCATCAGAAACTTGACCGCCGGATTAGCAGGCTTACGGACAAAGTCTGCAGGCTTGGTTGTAATGACAAAGTACTTTGTGCATCCCTTCTCCTGTGCTCTTTCAATCGGAATCATCTTGGTAATACCGCCATCCAGAAGATGCATTCCTTTATATTCCACTACGGCAGATGCGATAGGAAGTGCACATGTACCTAATAACAGTTCCATGTCTTCATCCATGTCATCTATACCAAAGTACTCCGTACGGCCATGTTCCAGAACATAGGCACCTACTTCTACATTCGGTCTTTCTTCTAATAATGGCTTAAGGGTCATATGTTCTCTCTTCTTTAAATCTTCTTCAAAGATTCTTCTGTAGGCAACATAATGACCTTCTTTTAATAATGCACGGATACCTACTGTCTCTTTCTCGGCCGCATAGTGTACAGACATATTGTATGGCGTATGCTTGTCTCCCATTAAATAGCAGCACAGATACACCGCACCCGAAGAAATACCGACATTGTAATCAAACGTAACATGATTATCATTCAGCCATGCCAAGGCACCCGCTGTATAAGCACCACGCATGCCGCCGCCTTCTAATACCAGACCTATCTTTTCCATAATTCCTCCTTGTTAAAGTAATGGAATAAATATATTTAATACAGACCGCATCAGTCTGACAATAAGAAATGTATGATTCACATCTTCTTCTGTAATCTCACGGGATTGTTTTAAAGCATCCAGGAAATTATCCCGGATCTTTCCAATCTCGGTTGTGTTATACATCATAACTGCATTTTCAAAATGCAGGAAGTATGTACGGTAATCCGTATTTGTAGATCCGACAATTGCAATTCTGTCATCTGATACAAAGTTCTTGCAGTGATTGAAACCCGGTGTATATTCATATATTCTGACACCAGCCTCGATCAACTGCCGGTAATACCCCCTGGTAATTTCAAACACTAACCGCTTATCCGGAATATGCGGTGTCAGAATACGTACATCGACACCACTTCCAGCAGCCCTCATTAATGCCTGCTTCATGGTTTCGGTTAAGATCAGATATGGTGTATCAATGTAAATATAGCTTTTTGCATGGGTAACCATGTTCAGATGCATATTCAAAGCTATACATTCTTTATCTGTTGGTGTATCCGAATAGGGCAGATACAGTCCGCCATCATTCACTCTGTCGCAAAGTACACGATATTTTTTATAATCAACCGGATCTGACTTTTTTCCTCTGCAGAACGTTAACATACCAAGAAACATCACGGTCATAGACCACACTGCTTCTCCATGCAGCATCACCGCACTGTCTTTCCAGTAACCGAATCTTTTGATTCTGTTTGCATATTCATCGGAAAGATTTACCCCTCCGGTAAAGGCGACATTATTATCTATTACCGTAATCTTACGATGATCACGGTTATTCATCTGAATGATGAATGCAGGTCTTACATGATTAAAGCGGTATGCCTCTATGCCCTCTTCTTTTAGTTTTTTGTCATATTTCCATGGTAAGGTAATACTGCCGAAATCATCATAGATGATCTTGACTTCTACCCCTTCCTGAACCTTCTGCTTCAGAATATCCAGGACTTCATTCCACATGGATCCTCTTTCAATGATAAAGAATTCAATAAAGATAAAATGCTTTGCCTTCTTTAACTCTTCCAGATACACAGGGAACCATTCTTCCCCACTGCTGAAGTATCTGCTTTCCGTATTCTGATAAACCGGAAAACCATTTCTGACTCCATAGTTAAGCATATTGCGGATATCCGGATCCATGGTCCTGCTTTCTGCGACAAGTTCAGGATCTACCTTCAGAAGTCCTTCCATGGACTCATTTGCCTGTATTGTTCCATTGCGCAGCTTATCAGGCACATGCCTGTTTCCTGCCAGAAGATATAGCGGGACTCCTATGATGGGCATACCCAGTATGACAATAATCCATGCGATCTTATAAGCAGGATCTTCATCACGGTTAATGATATAAATAGTTGCCATAAAAGCAATCAGACTCATTGCCGGTAATATTCTTGTACTTAAAGCCACACGATAAAACAACAGCACGAAAAAGATCAGCTGTAGAACAACCAATGGTGCAACAATCAGCAGTCTGCTTGTTAATATCTTCAGTATTCTGCGCATACTTATGTATTATATATTAAATCTCAAAGCGGTATATATTTTTCACCCTTTCGCCCCGCTTCCATAACCAGTGCCACTCCGGCACCCTGGCAACTTCCACAAGGGTTCCATGCAGTTTCTCTAATGTTTTCACACTGGCCGTATTTTCTGGTGAACAGGTAATGATCAATTCATGCATATGATACTTTTTACTGGCAGTTTCAAACAACAGCTGACACGCTTCAAAAGCATAGCCATGTCCTCTGTAATAATCATATATTCTGTATCCGATATTACCGGCATAATAGATCTCTTCATTCATGCCGATACGCAGATCACATTCTCCGATTGATACAGAAGAATTATGCCTGCATATAGAATAGTTGACTGTATTTACCCAACAGTTTCTGGAAGAAGGTTCTTCTTTACCGGTAACATACAGGTCTACATTTTCTCCTTTGATACAGGGTTTGCGTCGATGAAATAATATGAACATATACATAATCATAAACCATTTTTAAAGACAGACATGAACTGTCTGTCTTAAGAGAAACTTTTCAGAATTTTAGGAAGATCCGCAACCGTAATAATGCCCAATGGCTTTTCATTTGTACTGCCATGTTCCGTGATCAGTATTGCAAGCAAGGTCATGCCATGATTCATGGCACTTTCAAATGCCCTGACGGCTTCCTGTACCGAGCTGTGACTCTTTAAAAAGATCACTCTTTCATTCTTTCTCGACACAAGTATACTTCCCACTTCATCAGAAACATGGCTTTCCTGAAGTCCCCATCTGGCGATTTCTTCAATTGTCACCACACCATAATAATGCCCGTTTTCATAGACAGGGATTTTCGTAGTACCGAGTTCATCCATCAGTTTAAAAGCATGAATAATCTTATCCTCAGGCTTTACAGTCTTTACCGGACTGCTTGCATAATGAAGAATATTGTCATCCATTTCCAGTAATGAGGCAATATTCTCTATATCTTTTGTCACAGAGTCAGTCGGCTGGGCAATGATTTCATCTTCTTTGCCACGCTGATGCACAATTGCATTGCGCAATTCGTTATATTCCCGTAAAGATTCCTGATGATTACGGATAATTCTGTTTTCCTTTGCACATCTGTACAGAAGCTGTCCGAATGGAACATATTTTGATTCATGTGCCATTTCTGACATCCTGCGTTCAATACGGATATAGGCAATCAGAAATCTTTCCGCATTACTCTTCTCTGATTCCATAAAGATCCTTTAATGCCTGATAGTATGCTTCAGCTGCCTTATCATATCCGCTTTCGTTTGCCCATGTATCCACATCACTCTGATTTGTCACATAGAACTGATTGGATATCACAACCGGCACTTCACACGCACTCATTAAATCCCATGTATCCAGCTTATAATCTTTCGTATCATCACTGTTTACATCCAGAATGGTGAATTCATCATTTTCAAACGGCTGGTAATATCTGTACTTTACAGAAGGTGTCCAGTTATCAGAAGTAAATGCTTTAACAACCGCATTGGCTGCTTTGAGAGAATCCTCATGATAATCACTGGAAGGAATATCCGCATAAACCGTCTGACCACTTGCGGAAGCATCCATGGATCCGTCTGCACGTATGGATAAAACAAGATCAGGTTTATCTTTATTGATCTTTTCAGCACGCTCTTTGACAGATGCAGAACTGCCTGGCTGATGTGTTAAAAGAACCGTAAAATGTTTATCCTCACTCATCTTGTCTCTTAATGCGGATACGATAGATTCGCTTACATCAGCCTCACTGACTAATCCTTCATAACCTGTATTATCGCCACCATAAGCCGCATCTAATTCAATAACAACCCTGTGACCACCTGTCTTACCACTGCATCCGCCTAAAGCAGTTCCGCAGGTAAGAAACACAAGCAGACACGCCAGTATAATTACCATCGGATCTTTAAAATTTACTTTATGATTCATCTGTATTTTCCTTCTATCTCTTCTAATGCACTGTCAGCTTTCATATGATCCAGGATCAATTCTACCGTCTGTTCCATATCACTGCCAGCCCTGTAATCAGCCTTAGCCATATAGTTAACTCTGCCATCATCCATGAGTTTCTTTGCGGTAGCGTCACTCTGATTATAGACAGCTATCGAACGGCCGCCATATTCCTTAACAAGCCGCATGCATGGAATATCGGTTACACCATCCGCAATATAGATCATTCTTGAAAACGGTACAGGTCTTTTGGAAGGATCTACATATTCATTCAATCCTTCATCATCATTTTCATCTAATACCTGTTTATTGATTCTGAAGATATACTGTGTCTTGGTTGTATAGTTCACAATCTGGGCAGGCCATTTCGCTATATGATTTTCATAATAATACCGGCATGCATAGATACGCTTGAACTCATCCGCAATCGGCGTACTTTCTATAATTTCACTCATACCGGAAGAAATAATGTAATGTTCTACTAAAAGACCAGCTTTCCGGCCATATTCATTAATTCTTCCAAACCATGTATCCACACCCGGAAACAGGACAATATCCCTGCCCAGATCCGTAAACATTTCTTTTCTGACCGGATTACCCTGCTCGGCAAATTTCTTCTGAAGAAGATACAGATAGGCAGATATCGCATCCATGTGATTACGTAAAGTCACTTCTGTAACTTCATCCCAGAATTCACCTGCATGTTTATAGCCTAAGGCAGGTATCAGAGAATATTCCTGCATATCTTTGGTACATAATGTTTTATCAAAGTCGTATAAGATTGCTGCTTTTTTCATAAAAAGAATTATAGCATGCACTATGAAGTACGTCTCTACTGCTGTGTATCATTACAAAAAAAGATTCACAGATCACTGTGAACCTTTATAACTCCAGTAATTTCATGATGCCATGTACATAGATCTCAGCCTGTTTTACCAGATCATCTACCGGACACCATTCATTGGCATTATGAATCTTATAATCCTTACCCGGGAATGCACATCCAAAGGCAATTGTATTGGCAATACCCTTTGCATATGTACCACCGCCTATAACCATAGGCTGTGTCTCTGTATCACCGGTAACTTCCTGATATGCTTCAGTAAGACTTGTGACAAGCGGGGAATCAGAAGGGAAGAACAATGGTTCGGTTGTGCCGGAAACAATAACCTTGCCGCCATCATCTTCCAGATATGGCTGCATTCCCTTCACAACCGTTCTGCCCTGCATCGTTACCGGGAAACGGATATCGAGATTACCCTCAATCACACCATCATGCATATGAATATAGCCGCAGTTTAAAGTAAGAGAACCATATTCATCACTGAGCTTTAAGCCAAGACCATCTCCATCTGTATGCAGACCAATATGAGAACAGAAGAAATCTACAAACGGATCCTGGAAACCAGCCTGTTTCAGACCAGTAAATAAATGTGCAATGGCATTGACGCCAAGTTCAGGTGTAGAAGCATGTGCTGCGACACCCTGGACATTGATCTTTACCGTATCGCCGTTTTCTTCGATGGTATATTCCAGATTATTGTTGTTAAAATAATCTTCCAGCTTCTTGCGGGAGAAAGAACATCTGTCTACAACCGCATAACAGTTGCGGCATACGATATTTCCGGCAGTTCCGCCATCAATATCACGAATATTTGTCTTTTTGGATTGATAAGACGCATGTACCATTCCCTTTTCACCATAGATACATGGGAAATCTCCATCCGGTGTAAAGCCATAAGATGGTTCTTCGTCATGGGCCACATAATATTCTAATCCCTTTGAACCGGTTTCTTCATTTGTGCCCATGATCAGTCTGATACGTTTCTTTAAAGGAATATTCATGTCCTTTAATATCTTCATGGCAATCATACTTGCGACAACAGCACCCTTGTCATCGCTGACCCCACGTCCATAGAGAATACCGTCTTTTTCTTCCATCTTAAAAGGATCCGTGTCCCAGCCATCTTCTTTATGGGCAGGAACAACATCCAGATGACCGACAATACCGATCATCTCTTCCCCTTCGCCAATTTCTCCATAACCGATATAGTTATCAAGATTTACGGTTTTAAAACCATCTTCTTTCAGCATATTTAATGCTGCATGCAGAGCTTCCTTGGGACCTTCACCAAATGGTGCATCCTTACGCGGCTTTCCTTCTGCACTATTTATGGATACAAGCTTGCCAAGACGTTTTACGATTTCGTCTCTGTATCCTTCTGCCATAGACTTAACATCCATGATTCAACCCCCAGTTATATGCGATATTATACTACAAAGCAGCTAAATGCTCACTTTTAAACCAATCGGGCAATGATCACTTCCCGTAACATCATCATAGATCATACTGTCTTCCACATGATCCATGAAGCGGTCAGAAACAAGAAAATAATCTATACGCCATCCGGCATTTCTTTCTCTTGCCTTGAAGCGGTAGCTCCACCAGGAATACTTTACCGTATCCGGATAAAGATGACGGAAAGTATCTGTAAAACCACTGTTTAAAAGTTCTGTCATCTTCTCTCTTTCTTCATCAGAGAAACCTGCATTCTGATGATTTGAATCCGGATTTTTAATATCGATTTCTTCATGCGCTACATTCAGATCACCGGTATAGATCACCGGTTTTTTCTGATCAAGCTTCTTAAGATGCTTTTTTAACATCTCTTCCCATTCCATACGGTAATCCAGCCTTGCCAGATGTTCCTTGGAATTCGGTACATAGGCACATACAAAGTAGAAATCAGGATACTCTAAGGTAATGACTCTGCCTTCTTTTGTGACATCGCCTTCAATTTCATAAGTGACAGAAAGAGGCTCTTTCTTCGCATATACAAGTGTACCGGAATACCCTTTTCTTTCCGCAGAATTCATATACATGTGATAGCCTGGGAACTTCATGGTATCATCCAGCTGTTCCGGCTGCATCTTTGTCTCCTGTATGGCAAAGATATCTGCGTCTTCTTTTGTAAAGAAATCCGCAAATCCTTTTTTCATACATGCGCGTAATCCGTTGACATTCCAGGATATGATTTTCATCTTGTTAATTTCCTTGTGGCATTTCTTAACCATGCCTTTTCTTCTTCATTCAGTAATGGAGAAAGTTTATCATAAACCATCTGATGATAGTCATTAATCTGCTTGATTTCCGCGTCATCCAGATACTTTACATCAATAGCATCCAGTTCATACGGGCAGTATGTCATAGGTTCAAACTTCAGCCACTGGCCATAGAAGTTCTTTTCATCCTTCACTATCAGAAGGTCATTTTCAATACGGACACCCAGTTTATGCGGCAGATAGACACCCGGTTCATCTGTCACGATCATACCCGGTTCAAATGGCACACTCGGTCTTGAGGCAGTAGGTACTCCCCAGCGGATGCCATGTACACCTTCATGTACTCCTAATACATATCCTACACCATGTCCTGTACCGCATTGATAATCGATATTCAGATTCCATAATGGTCTTCTTGCAAGAATGTCAAGGTTATTACCGGTAGATCCCTGCAGGAACCTGGCAGCCATGAGATCCAGATGTCCCTTTAATACCAATGTATAGTACTTCTTCTCTTCTTCACTTAAAGGACCGCAGGCAATGGTTCTTGTAATATCGGTAGAACCATCTTTATAGGTGCCGCCTGAATCCACTAATAAGAATCCCTTTGGATCTACATGGGCATAACTCTTTTCAGTAGCTGTATAGTGCATCATTGCCGCATTAGGACCATAAGCAGAGATTGTTTCAAAAGAAGGTTCAATATAGTTTTCCTGCAAGGCTCTCTGATGATCGAGATAACGGGCTGCTTTCAGTTCATCCATGTCACCATTACCAACATTTGCTTTCAACCACATGATGAAACGTACCATAGCTGCACCATCTCTTTGCTGGGAGTCATGCATGCATCTGATTTCCGTATCATTCTTAACCGAACGGAACTCCATAATTGGTGAAAGTTCATTCAGAATCTTATTATCATCAGAAATATGACTGTAGAGATAAGTATTCAGACTTCTGAGATCAGTCCAGATCAGTTTTCCATGAATACTTCCAAGATCATCAGCTAATGCTTCATAGTCTCTTACAGTGACATGAATCTTATCAAAATACTGTTGTATTTCATCAGTAACCTGTGTCTTATCAATGTAATAATACACATCATCATCTGTAACCATGGCATAGGCATAAGCAACCGGGGTACATGGAATATCATTACCTCTGATATTCAGCATCCAGCATGGATCTTCTAACATGGTAAGGACAAGAACATCCGCATGCTTCTCATGCATCCTGTCTCTTACCATGGCAATTCTTTCGGAAGCATCTGTACCTGTATATTCTGTATCCAGAATAAACAAAGGCTGTTTCGGCATCTGGGGTCTGTCTTTCCATACCATACCGACAAGATCTTCATTCACATGCATGGACGCATGTTTCCTGCTTAATTCTCTGCTTAAAGCTAAAGCCGTATCTGCGGATACAACTCTTCCATCAAAACCGGCCTTGCCATTTTCCGGGGTATGTTCTACTACAAATGGTAATGGATCCATGACACCTTCCTGACGTAATCTCATTAACTCTACACCAGTTCCCTTTAACTCTTCTTCAGCAGCTGTAAAGTATCTGCCATCGGTCCATAATCCGGCAAAATCCTGAGTGATGATGGTACAGCCTGCATCACCTGAGAAGCCTGACATATAAGACTTGCATTTGAAATAATCAGCTGTATATTCTTCGGAAAGATGATCATCTTCATTTGGAATGTAATATACATCGATGTTTCTTTCCTTCATAAGTTTTCTTAATTCACTGATTCTGCTTTGTATATCCATCTTAAATACCTCTTCCAAAGACATTATATGAAACATTTTCATTTATTGCACGTTTTATAATTAGGAGTAACTAACCTTTTACAAATCACAAAATCGTTCTATAATACGTAACCGTGAAAAAACAAATGTCAGAAAGCATGAGAATCGCATCCATTATCACCTTCTCCGGAGGTCTTCAGGATGCGTATACCTACTTTGCCAGAGGCAAAGTATTCGCCAATGCCCAGACTGGTAATATTGTTTTAATGTCTGAACATCTGTTTAACGGGGATTGGGAACAGGTTATCCATTATCTGATTCCGTTAGCAGCTTTTGCGGCAGGTATCTTTGCGGCAGAACAGATACAGGGAAGATACCGTCATATCAAGGCTGTACACTGGCGTCAGATTGTTATATTAATCGAGATATTCGTATTAATTCTTGCCGGATTTGTACCATCTACCATGAACTTTCTGGCAAATGCCTTTGTTTCATTTGCCTGTGCCATGCAGGTACAGACATTCCGCAAATTCCATGGTCATGCCTATGCCTCTACTATGTGCATTGGCAACATGCGCTCCAGTATGGCATCCATCAGTGCCTATACACGTACACATAATAAAAGAGAACTGATTACCGGTCTCAGTTATTTTCTGGTCATCCTGATATTTGCCCTGGGTGCCGGATTCGGCTATGTTCTTGTCGAAAGATTTGGTCTGAGAACCGTATGGATCTCACCAGCAGTATTAATAATTGCTTTCTTTATCATGTTTATGAATACTGAAAAAGCAGAAGGAAACACAACCCCTTCTGCTGTACTAAAAGATATTGAGGAAGAAGAAAAAGAGATTCTGCATCCTGTCGCAAAATAAAAGAGAATTTCATGATTCTTAGTGAAATTCCCTTTTTTTACTGATTTCCAGATTTCTGTTTCTGGTGAGTAATACTCCTTTTACCTGTGATACCTTTCTATCCATCACGGGATCCGGATATGTATCCTGATTCTGCCGATGTTTCCATCGGGTGATTAACTATTCAATTGTGAATTACGTTTCCCATTGGTCTGCCCTCATGCAGACTTTCACTTTCTTTTATGTGATACGTTCAGTCTTTCTAATACATAGTTAAGACTGATGATTCATCATTGTTCTTCCAGAATATGTTCTGCATCAATCCTGAAAGAACATTACCTGTAATTCAGAAGCACCTTCTTCATTCTGAGTACCTCCTTTTCCTTTCTGCTGGAGTTCCTCTCTCTTTGCACTTTCAATATAGCATTTCAATACTGATATTCCAGTCTGTGCAAGTCATTTTTTATCCGCTATAATAAATATGTTGGGTGCTCATATTGAGCCTTTTCTTTTGTAAGGAGGAACTGATGTATCAGGATATATTTCCTCACGTTTATCATAATGAATATCTTCCCCGTGACCCTGAAGCAGGTGATGTTGTTCTTTCCTATGATGGCACCAGCATTCATATGAAAACTGAGAAAGAGTTTTACCGTTATGAAGATATTCCGGAACATACACGTTTAAGATATTTATTCCGGATTGATGACACATCATATTACCTTGGAAATCTCAAAGATATCGCAAGACATTCTTTGAGTGTCATGACGATGCGTTTCTTTGAACCGAAAGATATGGCTTTTGCCGGAATAACCGGATGGCAGCTGTACTTATGGTACAGAGATAATCAGTATTGCGGCAGATGTGGAAAGCCTATGGTTCATGACCTAAAAGAAAGAGCCATGCGCTGTCCATCCTGCGGGAATATCATTTATCCTAAGATCATGCCGGCTGTCATTGTCGGCGTTTTGAATGACAAAGGACAGCTGCTTGTCACAAAGTATGCTCATGGCAGTTATCAGAACTATGCATTAGTAGCCGGGTTTACAGAGATTGGTGAAACCATTGAAGAAACCGTAAAGCGTGAAGTAAAAGAGGAAACCGGACTGGATGTCACTGATCTTGTCTATTACAAGAGTCAGCCGTGGTCTTTCTCACAGACGATATTATTCGGTTTCTGGTGCAGAGCTCATGGTGATCAGAAAATCATCATGCAGGAAGATGAGCTTCGTATGGCAAGATGGGCAGACCGCAGTGAAGATATTGCGCCAAAGAACCACGCTGCCTTAACAGCTGAGATGATACGTATGTATTTGAAAGGAGACATATCATAATATGGATTTTAATCAGATTATTTATCAGATTTATCCTTTAGGATTCTGTGGGGCTCCAAAAGAAAATGATGGTAAGCTTGAACACAGAATTCTGAAAGTAAAAGACTGGATTCCACATTTTAAAAAATTAGGAATTACAGCTGTATTATTTAATCCGATCTTTGAATCAGACAGACATGGCTATGACACCAGAGACTATTCAAAGATTGATGTACGTTTAGGTACAAATGAAGACTTCAAAGAAGTATGTGATGCCCTGCATGATGCCGGTATCAAAGTTATTCTGGATGGTGTCTTTAACCATGTAGGAAGAGGTTTCGGTTATTTCCAGGATGTTATAAAAAAACGTTATAATTCCAGATACCATAATTGGTTCCATACAAACTTTGATGATCCAAATGGTCCTGATGGTTTCTGGTATGAAGGCTGGGAAGGTCATAATGAGCTTGTCAAGCTGAACATGGATAATGAAGATGTCAGAAGATATCTCATTGAAAGAGCAGACCAGTGGATCGCAGAGTTTGGTATTGACGGACTGCGTCTGGATGTGGCGTACATGGTAGACAGACGCTTCATGCATGAGCTATGTGACCATATCCGCAGCTATGATCCTGAATTCTTCTTCCTGGGAGAAATGATCGGCGGTGATTACAATCAGATCATGAATGACAGTCTTTTAGACAGCGTTACCAACTATGAATGCCGCAAGGGACTCTATTCTTCCATGAATACTAAGAATCTCTTTGAAATAGGATATTCCCTGAACAGACAGTTCGGACCGGATCAGTGGACATTATACAGAGGAAAGCATCTGCTTTCTTTCGCAGATAACCATGATGTAAACCGGATTGCCTCTGAATTAAATGATCCAAAGGATCTTCCGCTTATCTATGCCCTGATGTATGCAATGCCGGGTATTCCATGTCTCTATTATGGTTCGGAATGGGGTGCGAAAGGAAAGCGCACAAACTGGTCAGATGATAATCTGAGACCATGTTTTGATCATCCGCAATGGAATGCATTAACGGATTATATTGCTTCATTAGATGAAATGCGTACAAGCTACTCTGTATTTACAGACGGAGACTATGTACAGCAATACCTGCAGAACCAGCAGCTGGTATTCCGCAGAAGGAATGAAAAAGGACAGCTGACATTTGCGATCAATATTGCGGATGAACCGGTTCATATTCACTTCAATGCTGAAGTAGAAGATGGCATTGAGCTATTGTCAAAGACAAAAGTAAACTTTAATGATGGTATTCAGTTAAATGCCAAAGAGGCAAAGTTCTACTATACAGACTGGCTTCATTAAAGTAATCTCAAAAATACACGATACACAATGAAATATCATTGTGTATCTTTTTTATCTGTAAATACAGTCTTCCAGATGATCATTCACGATTCCAACTGCCTGCAGGAAGGAGTAGGTAATCACCGGACCGGCATATTTTATACCATGTTTCTTCAGATCTTTACTGATGGTTCTGGAAAGATCTGTAACAGATGGAATATCCTCCGGTCTTTTCCATTTGCCATCTATCTGTTTTCCATTGGTAAAATGCCATAAATATGCATCAAAGCTGCCATATTCTTTCTGTATATTTCTTACTGCCTGAGCATTACTTCTGACACTATAGATCTTGGAATGATTACGGATAATCGCTGTATCCTGCATCAGGCTTTCCAGTTCCTCATCACTCATTGCGGCACATAAAGCTATATCAAAGTTATGAAAAGCATTCTGATATGCTTTCCTTTTATGCAGAATAATCTGCCAGGAAAGACCGGTACTGGCTCCTTCCAGGCTTAGCATTTCAAATTCAAACCGGTCATCATGATGAATCTTACACCATTCATGATCATGATATTCTTCCAGCAATGGATCATTACCTGTCCACTTGCGGCATAATTCAGTACTCATAAAACACCTCATATAAAAACCATCTGCACAATCACAGATGGCTGTATGTATTATTCCATTGCCAGAGAGACAGCTTCAGGTACATGTGTGGAAGATACCTGATCACCGATTGTACCATTCTCTTCTAATTCAAAGGATACAACTTCATCTGACTGACGATTGGCACATAACAGATACTTTCCGCACAGTATAAAGTCTCTTGGATGCTTTCCACCACAGAAGATATTCTGTACTAATGTAGGATTATGATCTTCTACTTCAATGACAGAAAGAATATTCAGTGTTCTTGTGGAAACATAGATATGAGATTCATCTTCACTGAGTCTGATAGCGGCAGTATCTCTTTGATGGGTGAGACCATTCGGCAGTACAGAGATGGATGTTTCTATCTTCCAGTCTCCGGTATGAATCACAAATAATTCATTACTTAATTCTGATACCAGATACAGGTACTGATTATCTGCGGTAAATACACCATGTCTTGGACCGGTACCATGATTAAAGCGGATACTGTCTTCAATAGCATTCAGATCTTCATCCATGATTACTACCCGGTCCAGGAATAAACATGGTACCAGTACCTTGTCATTCCATAAGAGAACCTGATGACATCCTGCCCCATCCTGAATCTGGTAAGAACGAATCAGCTTTAAATTTCCTTCCTCTTCCTTTAACAGGCTGACTGTTCCGGTATGATAGTTGGCAGTATAGATTCTGTCTCCTTTTCTTGTCACATAACAGGATGTTCTTTCTTCATAGGCAAGCTGTGAAACAATTTCACCATCACCATTAATCAGAGCGACACCTGAACCATTTTCAAAGTCTCCTAATGATGTAATCATGCCATCCTGAACCGTAATATATTTCGGATTACGGATTTTTGTAAAAAGCTCTGCTTCTGAAAGCTTTCCATCTGTACAGGTAAAGCGATAAATACCTTCACTTGTCTTGGCAGTATACGTTCCTGCAAATATTGTATTTTCCATATCTCTATTGTAACGCAGACAAACAAAAAGCGGTAGAAAACCGCTTAATCTGCACACTTGGCAATAATCTCTGTATAGATATCCTCTAACTCCTGATTCTGGGCATCACTCATCTGATCATCTTCACTCTTTAAAGTGAAGTCATCGACTAAAGAAGTATGAGAACCTACAATCTCACCATTCTTCACACCGACAACCAACGGCACAAAGAATTCCGGATCGCCATTCTCATCTTTATCCAGAACTGAAGATAAATAACCGGTCATTTCCTTATAGGAGTCATTATCCGGCTGTACAGAGGCATCAATGTAATATATGGTGGCACCTGTCTTTACAGCAGCCTTATTCAGATTCGGTACTGCTCTTTCACACCATGGGCATCCTACATATCCAAAGTAAAGAACACCTGAACCTTTTTCCGTAAACATCTTGATAGACTCTTTTAATGTTGTTTCTTCAAAGTCTCCATAAGGTTCCGTTATCCATTTATACTGTGACATATCTGCTTTAAAGGCAGTAATATCCGCTTTGTTTGTAATCGTGATCTTTTCACTGGATTTGGAAGCTGCAGGTGTACTTTCATTCTTTTCCTGATGGGATGCAGAACAACCTGTTAACAGAGTAATTGTTAATAAAGCTAAAATCAGTCGTTTCATCAGAATCCTCTCTTAATATATGAGCTGAATCATACCATTATGATTTTTATTCTTCAACTTTGACAATTTCTGTATTTTCATACATAGAATCGATCTTTGCCCTGGTCGCAAGACCTTTGGAATATGCCGTAGCACTTCCACAGGATGCCCCGAAACGGAAAGAATCCACAGAATCTCCTGTACGCAGATAATCCATTAAGAATCCGGCTACCATGGAATCACCTGTGCCAACCGTATTAACCGCAACACCCTGACTTAATAACTTTGCATAATAGGTACCCTTGCGGCTGATCATTAATCCTTCCTCATTGTCTCTGACAACAAGGATATGCTTGACACCAGCGTGATACAGCTCTCTGGCTCCATCCACAACATCCTGACGTGTCTTCATCGGACGGTTTAATATCAGACCCAGTTCTTCCGGGGTTGTCTTATACAGAAATGGCTTTTCAGATATCATATCCCGCATGATATCCGGATTGGTATCGAGAACAACCTTGACACCTGTATGAATAGCATCTTTAAGCATGTCTTTCGTATCATCACTCAGATATTCCGGTGTATTACCGGCTAATACAAAGTAATCCTGTTCATACAGCATGCTTACTTTTCTTTCCAGATTCTGCATATCTTCATGGGTAATAACCGGACCCATAGCATTCAGATTCGTATCAGGTTTATCTTCTGTACGCAGTTTGACATTAATTCTTGTATTGCCTTCTGTATAAGTGAAAGCCGGTCTGATATTTTCATATTTAGCTAATAACTGAATATAGAAATCCTTTGTAAATCCCCCGACAAAACCAAAAGCCTTACTTGGGATACCAAGATTATTCAATACAATGGAAACATTAATTCCCTTTCCACCTGCTTCATAGTATTCAATGGAACTGCGGTTAACTTCATTTACCTTAGGTTCGGTTTCAAATTCCATATAGTAATCCAGGGAAGGATTCATTGTACATGTACAGATCATATCTTTTCCTCCGCAGTCAGCTTTGCAATTTCTACAACAACCTGAACAGCCTGTTCCAGTTCTTCTACTACACAATATTCATAGCGGCCATGGAAGTTACCACCACCATTACCTAAATTCGGACATGGTAATCCTCTGAAAGATAATTCAGCTCCATCCGTACCACCACGGATAGGTTCATGAACCGGCTGAATACCTAATTTCTCATATGCCTTAAATGCTATATTGACAGCTTCCGGATGTTTCTCCAGTACTTCCTTCATATTGTGATAAGCATCCTTGAATACGACTTCAGCACATTGACCATGTTTTGTATTGATGTAATCCACAGCCTTCTGAATTAACTGTTTCTTTTGTTCTAACTTATTCCTGTCATGATCACGGATGATATAGGATAAATCAGCCTGATCCGTATCACCCTGCATACTGATCAAGTGAATAAAGCCTTCTCTTCCTTCGGTATGTTCAGGGGTCATATAAGAAGGCAGTAACTCATGTAATTCACAGGCTATGGAAGCCGCATTAACCATCTTGTTCTTGGCTTCACCAGGATGAATAGAGAAACCTGTAAAGTGAATATCTGCGCTTGCCGCATTGAATGTTTCATCAGAGATTTCCCGGACGGTTCCACCATCCATCGTATAGGCAAAATCAGCTCCGAACTTCTGAATATCAAAATACTTTGGACCATTGCCTATCTCTTCATCCGGTGTAAAGCATATGGCAATACGTCCGTGTTTTACTTCAGGATGATTCTGAAGATACTCTAAGCCTTCCATGATACATGTAATGCCAGCCTTATCATCTGCGCCAAGAAGTGTTGTCCCATCTGTTACTACTAATGTCTTCCCCTTTAACTGCTTCATCTGCGGGAAATCAGACATCTTAGTCACAACATTATCATTCAGCTGAATATCCTCTCCATCAAAATTTTCAATAATACGTGGATGAACATTCGTTCCACTGTAATCCGGAGCCGTATCCATATGCGCTATGAAACCAACTGTCTTTGTCTGATAAGACACATTGGATGGCAGCCATCCATATACATAACAATGCTCATCTACTTCCGTATTCTCTAATCCTAAATCCGCAAGTTCTTTAACCAGAATATCTGCCAGATTGAATTCCTTCTTTGAAGATGGGGTAACATCTTCATTTCCAGGATCGGATTGTGTATCTACTTTACAATACCGGATTAATCTTTCTACTGCACTCATGTTTCTTCCTCTTCATCACTTAATATCATTTCCGAAAAACGACAGTCAAAATAAGAATCCAATGGACTGCATGCATAAAATCCTATTCTGATATGATTCTGATTCTGAAATGAAAACTGCCGGAAATCAGAATATCTCTGTCCGTTAAAACTATACTGTACTCTTGCAATATCTCCTCTGACCCATACCCGGTAATACATCCAGTGTATGGAGGAGCCGATATCTCTTTCACAACGGTCATTGCCATCATCATGGAAGACAATACTGGAAAGCTTGGATATACTGCCATCCCGCTTTTCAACCCCGATTACAGCCTTTCGGACGTTATCGTTATACAGCAGTATCCCGCATTGGTCAAAGGCTTTCCGATACTCGAAATCAGTCCTGACTGTAAAATGAAAATTTCCTTTTGGATTCACAGAAAGTTCTACTGCTTCAGCACCATTATTGCCATAAGACCGTAATGCAGTATGCGGCTGTGTCTCAATAACAAGACAATCCTCTCTCTGGATAAAACGTTCCGGTTTCTGAATCCATTGTATTTTCTGGAAATTGATTGTTTTCTTCATTTCTAACAGTATAACAAAAGAACGGATACTACGTTCATAAAGTATCCGTTCTTATCATTATTTCCGGTCTGGATCGTTATGAAGATGAATGTCAAAGTCTTTCATACCAAAGACTTCTACACCCTGGGCAATTGTCTTATTGTCCGTCTTCATATTTTCTCTTGCCATTCTGCCCTTTACAGTTAATGGATCTGAGATACATGCAGGACCAGCTATACAGCCGCCCTCACAACACATGCCTTCCAGTATATCCGCATTGAATTTTCCTGCCTTCATTAACATTAACTGCTTCTTGCATTCAAATCCACCAGAGGCATCCACATGTGTATAACCGCCATCTCCTGCTTCCTTGGCTGCTTCTACAACCGCAGCTGCAACGCCACCGGTATGGGCAAAGTTACGTCCATAGTTAGACGCATATTCGGTTAATTCAGGTGTTTCGACACTATCCGGAGAAATATGCTTGGCAATAAACATTGCGGCTAACTCTTCATAGGTTAATGCATAATCTACATTGTCATCCCAGAACACTTCATTCTTCTTCGCAACACACGGTCCGATAAAAACAACTTCATGATCCGGATGATCTGTCTTCAGCTTTCTTGCGATCGCAAGCATAGGAGATAATGTTGTAGACTTGTTATTCTTATACAGATCCGGGAAATGAATCTTCAGCATATTGACAAAGGCAGCACAGCAGGACGTTGTCAAAGGCTGACCCTTTTCCTTGTGTTCCTTTAATTCCTTATACTCTGTTTCCGCTACCGCATCAGCACCACCGGCAACTTCAATGCACTTTTCAAAGCCGAGCATTTCAACTGCCTTCATGACCTGCTGTAACGTTGTGTTTTCAAACTGTCCCTGAATAGATGGCGCTACAATCGCAAAGATCTTCTTGCCTTCTCTTAAATCATCCGCAACCTGCTTGACCCAGCTCTTGTCTTCACATGCACCAAACGGGCAGGCACCTTCACACTGGCCACAGTTAATGCACTTGGATTCATCAATCACGGAAATATGATTCTCATCCCAGCTGATTGCCTGAACCGGGCAATGAGCAAAGCATGGTCTTTCGGTCACGACAATGGCATTGTACGGGCATGCCCTTGCACAGGCACCACAGGACTTGCACTTGTCATAATCAATCTCACTGTGATACGTACCCATATGCATGGCATCGAAGCGGCATGCGGCTACACACTTTTTTGCCATACACTTACGGCAGTTATCCGTTACTCTGATCTTATGGATAGTACAGCCATCACATGCGGCATCGATGACCTGTACAATCTGATGTTCTCCACATGGTCTTTCTTCACTGGCATCCTTGCCAAGCGCTAATCTGACTCTCTGTCTCAGTACTTCTCTTTCCTTATATACGCAGCAGCGTACTCTTGGTGTACCAAGACTTACCAGATTGCTGGCATACTTCTGTACGGAATCTTCATCTACAGGATGTTCAAAAGCCTGCCTGCATATTTCCACAAGAATATCAAACTTAAATTGTCTTGAATCATTTGAAAACATGTTTTCCATAACTATTCACTCTTTCCTTTCGAAGCCTATTCCGGTTGCTTTAATGTACGAAAACTATGTTCATACTGCATGCCGTATTCTACATGACGCATCATATCATCTGATACAAGCTGTTTCAGTATGAGCCGGGCAAATTCAATTGAAGCACCCATACCTCTTGCAGTAATAATATTATCATCCTTAACCGCTAACTCCATCTGATACTGACCACCATAGCTCTTATCCTCAAATTCAGGGAAGCACGTATAATTCTTTCCTTTCAGAAGTCCAAGGTGACCAAGAATGGACGGAGCAGCACATATGGCACATGTCAGCTTTCCACTCTTACAATGGTTTGTTAAAGCTTCTTTTAATCTCTCATTCTTTTCAAGATTAGCAGTTCCAACCTTTCCTCCCGGAAGAATCAGTACATCATAATCCTCTGTATTCACATCTTTGAATAATTTATCTGCCAGTAATGTAACACCATGAGATGTATGCACCTCAAAAGAATCATTCATGGAAACTGTATCTATACTTACCCTGCCTCTTCTTAAAATATCTATTGTGATCATTCCTTCACAATCTTCAAAGCCATCCGCAAGGAAGATGGCACATTTCTTATCTGCATTCATGTGAAAATTATAACAGACATATTTACTTTATGCATCAGTAAAAGGGAATTCCTTATCAGAATTCCCTTCTTGTTAATCTGTGACTATATGCTTTTGAGAATGATTTTTTCTACTCTTTCTGTTACCGTCTGTTCTTTACTACTGGAATCGTCAGCGTTTCCGATATATCTTCATCCTTATGACAATTTATTATTGAATATGTATCTTCCTTCATCTCTGACTATCCCGGCGTCTTTACTGAATCATCCATGCAGTATCTTCTTTTGCGTCACCCTGCATACTCTTTCATTTCTGATTCATATGCTTCAATTGGCCTGCATCTGGATCCATAAGATCTTTTTAATGCCTTTTCCATGGCATCTATGGAAGTCTGCTCTTTTGATCATTCAGTTTTATCGAATTGTTTTCTTACGCTTCTCAACCGCATTTTGTCCCAGATTTTCAATTGGATTATGTGCAGGTAGTCTTTCTACCTGCCTTAACAAATACCCGGTCCTCTCATCTGAACCTCCTTCGAAGCATTCAATACTTCTCATCTCTGTTTATGATTTTTATGAGTGCTTCTCTTTGTACTTTTAATATAGCTTTAATAATGTATGATTCCAGTCTTTTTTATATAAATTTTTTCTGCTATATTTAATTTGTTAGGGTATTTAAAAAGATGGATTTCTCCATCTTTTTTATTATTCATCAGCTTCACTTTCAATCTTGCCAAGCTCTCTTGCATGTCTTCTTCTGTCAACGGCAGTCAGATACTTCTTTCTGACTCTGATATCCGTTGGGGTAATTTCGACAAGCTCATCATCATTGATGAATTCAATTGCCTGTTCAAGTGTCAGAATCTTCGGTGGAACAAGCTTCATGGCTTCATCGTTGCCGGTAGAACGTACAGCTGTCATCTTCTTGTTTTTGATCGGATTGACACCCATATCCATGTTCTTGGCAGAAACACCGATAATCATGCCTTCATAAACCGGTGTCTGGGCACCGATGAATAACTGACCTCTGTTCTGGATATTCCATAATGCATATGTCATGGCCTTGCCTGTTTCCGTAGAAATCAGAGCACCGTTTTCACGCTGTGGAATCTCACCCTTGAATGGTTCATAGTCAGCTAATCTTTGTACCATAGTACCTTCACCATGGGTCATATTGATAAAGTCAGAACGGAATCCGATCAGACCTCTTGTCGGTACCATATATGTGATTCTGGTGTATGTACCCTGTTCTTCCATATTTGTCAGAAGACCTTTTCTGACATTCAATGCGGAAATAACAGATCCTGAATACTCTGTAGGAACATCAATAACAACTTCTTCTACCGGTTCACAGGTAACCCCGTCAACCTTCTTCAGAATAACTTCCGGTCTGGATACAGCGACTTCATAGCCTTCTCTTCTCATTTGTTCGAGAAGTACAGTTAAATGCAGTTCACCTCTGCCAGATACTTTGAATGTATCTGTTGAATCTGTTTCTTCAACCTTCAGGCCGACATTAACTTCCAGTTCTCTTTCCAGTCTTTCACGGATATTACGGGATGTAACATACTTGCCAGACTGACCGGCAAATGGCGAATCATTAACCATGAAGTTCATGGACAGAGTCGGCTCTTCTATCTTGATTTCAGGCATTGGATCCGGTGCACCCAATGGACATAAAGTATCACCGATGGAAATATCAGGAATACCTGAGATCATGCATATTTCACCAGACTGAATCTCATCTACTGAAATACGTGATAATCCCTTATATACAAATACCTGGTTTGTCTTACCCTGTCTGACCTTGCCATTGGCATTGCATACTTCATAGGTTGTGGCAGCTTTTAAAGTACCCTTGTAAATACGGCCGATACCTAATCTTCCCAGATAGTTATCATATGCTAATGCAGTTATCTGCATCTGTAATGGTTCTCTTGTTAAATCAGGATATGCCTGGGTATGATGAATGATTGTTTCAAATAGCGGAACAATATCATTATTTGTATCTGTCCACTCATATCTGACAATACCTTCTCTTGCGCAGCCATAGAGAATCGGGAAGTCAAGCTGATCATCTGTTGCATTTAATTCAAGCATCAGATCATAAACTTCATCGATAACTTCATTGGCTCTGGCGTCAGGCTTATCCATCTTATTAATAAGAAGAATAGGTCTTAAACCGTTTTCCAGTGATTTCTGCAATACGAATCTTGTCTGCGGCATAGGTCCTTCCGCAGAATCTACAAGCAGAATAACCGTATCTACTGTCTTGATAATTCTTTCTACTTCAGATGAGAAATCCGCATGGCCTGGTGTATCAACAATATTGATCTTATAATCTTTATACTGTACGGAACAGTTCTTCGAATAAATAGTAATTCCTCTTTCACGCTCCAGATCATTGGAGTCCATGACGCAGTCAACTACCTTCTCGTTATCCTTGAATACATGTGACTGCTTGAGGAATGCATCGACCAGGGTTGACTTGCCGGCATCGACGTGAGCGATCACCGCAATGTTAATAATCTTTTCGTAGTCCATACATTCGCCCTCCTCTTTATATAAACATCTCAGGAAACGCAACAATTATAAGGTTTTAATACCGTTATTTCAACATCTTTGCGCTTTATCGGTTGACTGTTTTGAAACCTCTGCTATATAATTACAAAGCACGCACCAGTGGTGGAATCGGTAGACACGTACGCTTGAGGGGCGTATGGGGAGACCCGTGCAGGTTCAAGTCCTGTCTGGTGCACTTGACTTAAAGAAAGAGCGATGAGCTCTTTTTTTCTGTTTTAAAGGCATCTTTTTCAGGATGCCTCTTTCATTTATTTACTTTTATGTCTCTTGATTAAATATTCACTGCATGTCGCAATAATAACAATCAGACCATCAAACATCATCAGAGATTCTACCGGAATCAGATATACGGATCAGGGTTTCTATATCCGGAAGATTCTTATCATTCTCCCAATTCGATACAGTCTGTCTTGTAACATGAATGTTACCGGCAAACTGTTCCTGACTCATATGCTTTTCTTTACGCAATGCTTTAATCCGTCCGCTGAATTCCATAGGTGCCTATCTTGTCTTCACCAATATGAATCATGATAAGAATATAGACAAGAAAGCCGTTCTTTCTCTCTGTCAGGCAATACTTGCATATGTTTATTTATGCAGATATCTGTTCTTTTCCATCAATATCTTTCGGACTGACTGATTGATTCTTTCTTCACTGATTGTGCCTTCATTCACTGCATGTAATACAGCTTCATATGCACTTGTAAAATCTTCCGGCATCAGTAACATATCCACACCTGCCTGAATACAGTTAACTGCCGCATTACCGGCATCACAATAAGATGTGATTGCCTTGGCATTCAATGCATCCGTAATCACAATACCTTTGTATCCAAGCTCATCAATCAGGAGATTTTGAACTAGTACATCAGACATACATGCCGGTACATTACTCTGAGTGATATCCGGATAAGCCATATTACCTGCCATTACAAATGGTATATTCTCTGTATCCTGATAAGGAATCAGATCAGATGCCTTCAGATCATCCACAGTTGCGTGAATGGATACAGCTTCATAATCTGTATTGGCTAGCGCCTTCCCAAAACCGGGATAATGCTTGAAACAGGACATGACGTCATTGCTTTCCAGACCTTTCGCAAAAGCATGTGCTTCTTCATTCACATATTGCGGATCAGAACCAAATGAACGGTTTCCGACTGCTGAGCCATACACCGCTACATCTGCGACTGGCGCAAAGTCCACATTGAAGCCAAGATCATGCAGATAGGCACCGATTCTTTCACCTGCCCCTTTGGCATCATCTCCAAGCATAGCTGCAGGTTTCTCATTGGTTACACCAAAAGATGGATTGGAAGCTATTCTTGCGACAGAGCCTCCTTCTTCATCCACTCCCAGAAATAACGGTATGCCATTATTTTCAGACTGTTCATAGAGACTTTTTAATAAGGATGAAGTCTGATCTCTGTCCTGCAGATTATCCCCAAAGAAAATAATGCCTCCTACCGGATATGTATTTAAAGCATTTTCCAATGTCTCATCATATACAGTTACCGTGTTACCCTGAGTAAGCTGTTCTGGTGACACAAAGAACATCTGTAAAACCTTTTGTTCTAAAGTCATGGATTCTATCTTCTCTTCCAGAGGATCTTTCTTTTCAGGTACAGGTGTATGGACAGGCTGATCATAAGATTCTTCTTTTGCATGAGAACATCCGCTGTTGAGAAGACAGAATGATAAAGCTATAAGCAGTAAACTTCTTTTCATAGTATGAATATTTCCTTTATGAATAATTATGGGTTGATATTTATTTCTTATACGATATATAAATGTTACAAGACAGATATGTCTTGCCCCTATTATATCGTCTCCCTTCTAGATGAAAAGGAAGTCTGTCAATCTCCAGTAGTGACAGTACTTCCTTTTCATTTACTTCATAGCTTCAAAACCCTTTGTATAATTATCTCTTTCTTCCTGTGCTTCCTCATCATTAATTTTACGTTCTTCTGCATCATACTGCGGATAGCCTGCCGAATAGACTACCTTGCCATCCTTGAAGAATACAACAAACGGTACATCCAGATGTGCTTTGCCATCATCATCTTTTGGAAATAAATCGCCAATCGCATCCACAAGCTGATCATAATCCTTTAAATCCAGATTACTTTTCCAGGAAGGATCAGATCTAGTATCGATGTAATCTACTTTTGCATTATATTTCAATGCTGTCTCATTTAATATCGGCATTGCATCCCGGCACCATGGGCAGGATGAAAAACCGAAAAATGTTACAAACGTATCACCGTCTATCATCTTATTCAGCATATTTTTGACATCAGAATTTACAAATACATAATCTGTATCCGGATCATAGGAATCATATCCGCTCATATCAGCTGCTTTGCCAATCTCTTCTGACTTTGTTGTTTCGCTGTCATCTGTATTGCAGGTTTCAGAAGATCCCTGCCATTCGCATCCCATTCGTGAAGAAGAACTTTTCGATGCGGCAGTATGATTGGAAGCACATCCGGCCATTAACATCATTACAAGTAATACGGGTAAAGCTTTTTTCATATCTTTTTACCTCCCTGAAAAGCATTATACAGAATCCGGTGCATTCTGTCTTATAGTTTATCATGATATAATGCAGACCTGAGAGGAACGATATGACCAGACAATATTGGAAACCGGCAAATCTGTTAAACCCTGTACCATGCGTATTGATATCCTGTGAAGATGAAAATGGCAATGCCAATGTTATGACAGCCGCCTGGGCAGGAACAGTATGTTCTGATCCGGTCATGGTGTCTGTATCTATAAGAAAAAGCAGATATTCTCATGACATCATTGAAAAAACCGGTGAATTTGTCATGAATCTGACTACGGAAGATATGGTACGGGCAGTAGATTATGCCGGTATTTACAGTGGGCGAAAGATAGACAAATTCAATCTGAAAGGAAGACTGCATCTCACAAAAGAAACTGCGCATATCGTGCATGCTCCATGTATCAAAGAATCTCCGATATGTCTTGAATGCAAGGTAAAACAGATCCTGCGCTTAGGCAGTCATGATATGTTTGTCGCAGAAGTTGTCAGCACGGATATAGATGACAGACTGTTAGATGAAACCGGCAGACTGGATCTGCACAGGGCACATTTAATTGCCTATTCCCATGGTGAATATTTTGCACTTGGAAAGAAATTAGGAAAGTTCGGCTTTACTTCCTTAAAAACAGAAAAAAAGGCTAATCTGAAAGATAAGCCCGATAATAAGAAAAAGCATCACCGTAAGAAATCTCAGCGGTGATGACTCACATGCCTGATAACCCTGGCAGGTCCGGCTTTTCTGACTCTGTAATGACCTCCCGTCTGTTTCTTATATGATTTTTCAGCTACTTCATCAGCCTTTTTATCAGCTAATGTATATGTCCCGTCTTCTAAGGCTATAAACCAGCCTGCTTTTAAAGGTGCGCCGCAATTCGGACATAAGGCAAAACCTTCCACAGGCATGCCATCAGATTCATTGATCTGCATATAACCGCATATATCACAATACATACCTCTGACAAAATGATCCTTTACTACAGGTGTTTCTTTTTTCTCTTCTGTCTTCTTTTCCTTTTTCTTCTTCTTTCCAAACCAGAACATGTTAAATTCTCCCGGATTCTAATATTACTACAGGATACACAGGAATGTATGTGAATCCTGTCTGAACTTTATAAATTTACTCATTTATCTTTAATAAATCAGCCAGATGATAGATCACTCTTGGCATATAACCGGCATCGTTACGGATACGGTTCAGCTTCTTTCTTCTTTCATACCCTGACAGCTGATCTGTATTCATGAAATAGCTGTCTAACTGATAATCATAGGCACTCTGTATGTCTGTTTCATAAGAGTTTCCGATAAGTACCGTATGTTTCTTTTCAAGATGATATTTCTTTAATAAACCACCCAGAAACTCAGGAGCTGGTTTGCGTAACTGTTTTTCAGAAGAAAGCCATATATCATCGAAAAGATTCATGAGTCCGCTTCTTTCTAGTTCCGGATAAGTAAAGACAGCCTGTGCATCTGAAAGTATAAAGAGATGATTACCTCTTTCTTTCAATTGTTTCAGAGTAGAAATCGTATCTTCATACGGATGACAGTAATCACAGGATAAAGAGCGGAAAACAGATGCAGTCTGATATGTCCAGTGCAGCGCATCTTCCCTGCCCCATCCATCCGGCTTATGAACTGATGCATGCGTATGGGGTGCTTCTATTAACAAACGCAGAAAAACAGTATCCAGATTAATTTCTGAATAAAGATTCCCTGATGCTTTCTGAATGCGGGTCAGTTCAGACATGCATACATAGTGATAGGCATCCTTCATTTCTTCTGGTGTATAGTCAGTTCCATAACATGCATACAGATCTGCCATAGTCTTCCATAACAATGGCTTTGTTTCATCTGTATGAATGTCAAGAAGTGTACCGTAAAGGTCAAAGATATAGTTTTTATATGTCATGTATACGTTATTATAACGGATATACACACATAAGTAATTCTGTAGTTGCATATTACTTTGCCATGTTGACGAAGTTGCTATAATAAATAGGCACGCTGAAATATGCAGAAAGAAGGTAAAAAGTATGACTAAGGTAGATGTCATCAGCGGTTTCTTAGGCGCTGGTAAAACAACATTAATCAAGAAATTAATTGCGGATGTATTCGCTGGCAAGAAAGTAGTACTTGTTGAAAACGAATTTGGTGAGATAGGTATTGACGGAGGTTTCCTAAAGGAAGCCGGAATTGTCATCAATGAAGTAAACGGCGGCTGCATCTGCTGTACATTACAGGGTGACTTCCAGAAGGCATTGAAGAAGGTTGTCGAAGAATATCATCCGGATCATATCATTATTGAACCTTCCGGTGTAGGCAGACTGTCCGATATTCTTTCTATTGTTAAATCCGTAGATGGTCTTGAATTAAACAGCTACAGTGCAGTAGTTGACGCAAAGAGATGCAAGACCTATCACAAGAACTTCAAGGATTTCTTTGATGATCAGATTGCGACAGCAGCCTGTGTCATCTTATCCAGAACCCAGATGACAGATGATGAAACATTGAATGAGGATCTGGAGATTATCCGTTCCCTGAATCCGGATGCACGTATTATTACGACACCTTGGGATGAATTAAACGGCAAGGCTATCTTTGAAGCTATGGAAGGTTCCGCAAATGGATTCCCTGAGAATATCAAGGCTGCAGATGATCATTCTGTAGAAGAACATAACCATCATCATGAGCCAAATGAAGAAGAGACAAAGGCCAATGAAGGATTATCTGAAGGCAATCACATTCATCTGAATATTGATGATGACGATGATGATGAAGATGAAGCACATGATGATATCCCTGATGCGGATGATGTATTTGATTCCATCGGTATTGAAACTGTCAATAAGTATGATGAGAATGATATCCGCAAGGCATTATCAGGTCTTGGCGATAACATTGTAAGAGCCAAGGGTATTGTCCCAGGTAAGGATGGTCAGTGGCTGTTCTTTGACTATGTACCTGGTGATACAGATATCCGTCATGGTGATCCTGCTTATACTGGTTTAATTACTGTAATCGGTACAGAAGTAAATGTAGAAGAGATCAAGAAGCTCTTCCAGGTGAAGTAATGGCTTCTCCTGTATATCTTTTTACAGGATTTCTGGATTCCGGAAAGACAACATTAATTAAGGATACCCTTTCCGATCCATCCTTCATGGATGGTGTAACCAGAACCCTGATTATCTGTTTTGAACAGGGTGAAGTCCCTTATGAAGAAAAATGGCTGGATGAACATCATACCTTTGTGGAATACATTGATGATGCGGATACATTCACAGTTGAAAAGATGCGTGAATTAGATACCATCTATCATCCTGCCCAGGTATTCATTGAATGGAACGGTACACTTGCCGTACCAGATCTGATTCTTTCAGATATGCCTGATTTCTGGCCTCTGGTACAGATATTGACAACTGTAGATGCTTCTACATTCTCTACCTTCATGGGTCCCCTAAGGCAGATGATGTATGAACAGCTGCGCTGGTCAGATACGGTTATCTGTAACAGATGTACACCTGATACCTCCGGTACGATGTTAAGAGGCAATATCAAGGCTATTAACCGTAAGGCACAGATTTACTATGAAGGAAACTTCGGCGAACCGGTTAAGTTAAAGGATGGCGGTCTGCCATTCAACATCAATGATCCTGTTATTGATATCAAGGATGATGACTATGGTCTCTGGTATATGGATGCCGTAGAAGATCCTGAAAAGTATAATGGCAAAGAGATTATCTTACGCGGTTATTATGCTGAAAACATTCCGGGATACAAGCAGACATTCATCCTTGGCCGCAGAGCCATGGTATGCTGCGCACAGGATACTTCCTTATGCGGCATTACCGTTACCGGTGTAAAGATCTGGGAAATGAAGATCGGTGACTGGATTGAGGTACAGGGTAAGTTAAAGACAGTACCACTGGAAAACGGTGGTAAAACTGTTGTTCTCTACGCAGACAGAGTAGCCCGTTATCATAAACCTGAAGAAGAATTTGTAACATTCTCATAATTTAAAGCTCTGGAGTAAAATCCGGAGCTTTTTTCACATGGATTTACCATAAAAAGTTGTGTGAACTGTGCTAGACTATTTACCGTAAC
>CAZHUX010000009.1:0-44087 GCA_964535445.1 uncultured Galactobacillus sp.
CCTGATAGCTTGCGGCTGCATCATGATGAGATTCATCTATTACGATGTAATCAAAATAATCTGGTCTTGTTTTATCAATAAAATGATGAGAATTGAAGGAAGCAATTGATACAAATAGATAATCATATTGTTGAGGCATATAATCTCCAACTAACAGATCACCGAAGTTATGATCCTCCAAAACACCTCTGAAGCAGGCTATACTCTGTTTCAGAATTTCTTCACGATGTGCTATGAATAGCAAACGATTTCTTTTACCAGGATTTTCTTCTCTGAACCGCTTATAGTCAAATGCTGAAATCACAGTTTTCCCCGTGCCTGTAGCCGCGACAATCAGATTACGATAATGATCGTGCAGTTTACGATCTGCATCCAACTGATCCAGAATATCTTTCTGGTATGAGTATGGCTCTATATGAAAATAATAATCAGCATTAATTGTTTCATTGCCTGCTTTATAAGCTTTATGAATCTGAAGATCATGGTGAAGTCTCGACAATGCTTCTTTAGAAGAATGGTAGGTTTCAAATTCAGCCATATTCCAGTAATTATCAAAAGAAGCTTCAATCTTTCTGAATGTTTCTGGCAAATCATGCTGAGTGATTTTCATATTCCATTCCAAGCCATCACTCATTGCTACATTTGAAAGATTTGATGAACCAATATAAGCCGTTGTAAACCCTGTATTTCTGTAAAAAACATATGTCTTTGCATGAAGTCTTGTTCGATTTACATCATGAGATATTTTTACTTCTGTATTTGCAAGTTTACTTAATCTGTCTATTGCAATTGCATCAGATGCACCCATATAGGTTGTCGTTATCACTCGAAGCTTTCCACCTCTTGAAACAAAGTCATTTAAATCATCTAATATCAGACGTATCCCGCTCCATTTTATAAATGAAACAAGCATATCTATACGATCAGCATATTTAATTTCTCTTTTAAATTCATCTGCTATATTTGGCTCATTTTTTGCACCAGTAAACAATGAACTGAAAGCTATAGATGTTTCAGGTCTCTCATCATCTGGTTTCTTGCCCGATAAATTGTTTTTACGGTCAAAAACGCCATACAGAAGATTCATTTTGCTGTTTTGTTCATATACATGATCTTTCACAGTGACGGATTCATTTTGTACAGATGAGAGAACATCAACAAGTTGATTTACCAGATGAAAAGCAGTTTCATACTCATTGTTTCTGCCTTTCTCATGTGAAGCTGTTAATACCTTTTCTGTCAGTTCTCCTACATAAGTTCCTAATACTTTTGGCAACTCCTCCGGATCAAGATTATCTATCACTGTTTCAATATGATCTTC
The DNA here is from genome assembly GCA_964535445.1 of uncultured Galactobacillus sp. GTDB lineage: Bacteria > Bacillota_I > Bacilli_A > Erysipelotrichales > Erysipelotrichaceae > Bulleidia. Next base: position 1,322 of record CAZHUX010000009.1, read on the forward strand.
TTCATTCTCTAATGAATCATGCAGTGATTCATTGATCAACTGCTCGTATAATCCTTTTTCAAGCATATTGTCTCACCAGTTAACTTCCGCAATAACTATACAATGTATTGTGGCATAAATAAAAGAATGGACGCATCCATTCTTTTATAACTTATTCTATGCCATTAGGATTCTTCAAAGTAAAGTTCCAGGAATCTCTGCACATATCATCAATGTTATACTTTGCAGTCCATCCGAATAATTTCTTTGCCTTGGAAGGATCTGCATAGCATTCCGCAATATCTCCTGCTCTTCTAGGAAGAATCTTATATGGTAATTTCTTGCCACAGGCCTTTTCATACGCATGTAATACATCTAATACACTGTAGCCATGACCTGTACCAAGATTAACATGTTCTACACCCTTATGCTCTAAGGCATACTTGACCGCACCAATATGACCATCTGCCAGATCACATACATGGATGTAATCTCTGACACCAGTTCCATCAGGAGTTGGATAATCATCACCGAATACTCTGAGATACTCTAATGTACCATTTGCGACCTGGGCAATATACGGAACCAGGTTATTAGGAATACCATTCGGTACTTCTCCTAATAATCCGGATGGATGTGCACCAATCGGATTGAAATATCTTAAGATCATGACACTCCATTCCGGATCAGGCTTGGCTGTATCTTCCAGAATCTTTTCATTCATTAACTTGGATGTGCCATAAGGATTGGTTGTTCCGCCAACCTTCTCATCTTCTGTAATCGGACACTTTTCAGGATTACCATAAACGGTAGCTGAAGAAGAGAAGACAATTGTCTTACAGCCTGCTTTCTTCATTGCCTGATACAGATTAATAGAACCTGAAATATTATTTTCATAGTACAACAGAGGTTTTTCTACAGATTCACCTACTGCCTTATATCCGGCAAAATGAATAACTGCATCAATGTGATTTTCAGCGAATACCTGATCTAATCCCTTACGGTCCAGAATATCCATTTCATAGAACTTAGGTCTTTTGCCGGTAATGGTTTCAATGCGGTCTACAACAGCTCTTTTTGAGTTATACAGATTATCAAGCAGTATAACATCATAGCCTGCATTCATTAATGAAACGGCGGTGTGTGAACCAATATAACCGGTTCCTCCTGTGACAAGAATAGTTGACATAACATCCCCTCCTATATCAGCCGTTAATCAACCTGGTTATGTCATTCCAGGTAACAAACAGCATGAGTCCTATTAACAGTGCCCAGCATATTAACATAATGACAGTCTTGACCTTGGTATTCAATTCCCGATGAGCAATCCATTCGACAATGGTAATCACTACCTGCCCACCATCCAGTACCGGTAAAGGCAGCAGATTGAATATGCCTACATTGAGTGAAAGCTCCGCCACCAGGAACATAAAGCTTGCAAAGCCCATCGCGGCATATGTACTGGTAGCCTGGTAAATACCGACCGGTCCACTTAACTGATCCGCACCTGAGCCATGGAAGATCAAGCCGGCAAGTGTCGTAAACATCAGCTTTGTGATCATGCGCATCTCCACGCCGCCATAATACCAGCAGTTCACAAAGTTTATCTGGTTCTGCCTGGCTTCTGGTGCACTGATGCCGATGATATATGCCTGTGCATCTTTATTATACTCCGGAGTCACAGTGAGCGTGACCGTTTTTCCGTTTCTTTCAACCGTATATGTTTCCACACCAGAGTAATTTGATGTAAAAGCCTGCATATCTACGTAGGAATCCGGTTCTACGGAAGAACCATCTTCCTTGACGATCTTAAGGATTCTGTCGCCTTCTTCAAAGCCTGCTTTTTCAGCCGGACTACCTTCCATAACCTTGTTTACGATTGGTTCTGGTGAAGACACATAGACACCATTGCTTAACATAATCAACGAGAATATCACCCATGCCAGAACAAAGTTCATAAAGACACCGGCTAACATAATCAGAATCTTCTGCCATGGTTTCTTATGATTCAGGCGTCTGTCATCCGGAACAACAACGTCCGGATATGCCGCATCTCCATCTTCTTCACCTGCCATGGAGACAAAGCCGCCGATAGGTAATGCGCGGATCGAATACTGTGTTTCCTTTCCCTGATGTTTCCAGATTAAAGGACCCATGCCAAAGGAGAATTCATAACAGTAAACACCACAAAGCTTTGCGACAACCATATGACCTGCTTCGTGGATGACGATGATCATGGATAAAAGAATTAAAAACAAAAGAATATTAATGATGATATGCATTGACTTCCTCTTCTACTTTCCTCATTGCATAATTTCTTCCCCACTTATCTGCATCAATAAGATCCTGTACTGTATCCAGTGCATGATATGGTGCCTTATGCACTGCCCCTATAACAATTTCTTCAATCTTTAAGAAAGGTATCTTTCCATTGCGGAATGCCGCATTGGCAATTTCATTTGCGCCATTCATGACAGCATCCAGATTACCACCCTTTTTACCTGCTTCATAAGCTAAGGCAAGCAACGGGAATCTTTCTGTATCAGGCTTATAGAAATGCAGCGTACCGATCTCAGTAAGATCTAACGGATGTTCTTCTTTCAATGGCAGACGATCCGGGTATGTCAGAGCATACTGTATCGGTAATCTCATATCGGGGGCACCCATCTGCCCGATAATGGCATGATCGACATACTCTACAGCACTGTGCAGAACAGATTCCGGATGCATTAATACCGTAATATGATCATAGTCTATATCAAACAGCCAGTGTGCTTCCGTGACTTCAAATCCCTTGTTCATAAGTGTTGCCGAATCAATGGTTATCTTGGCACCCATGGACCAGTTTGGATGAGCCAGTGCCTGTTCTACCGTAACATGCTGTAACTCTTCTCTGGTCTTATTACGGAAAGATCCACCGGAACATGTAATAAGCAGCCGTGATACCTGATCGTGTTTATTACCTCTTAAAGACTGCCATATAGCAGAATGTTCACTGTCAATCGGATACAGTTCACAATCATTTTCTTTTAAAGCTCTTTTAATCAGTTCACCACCACAGACTAAAGTTTCTTTATTTGCCAAAGCAACATTATGATGGGACTGAATCGCTTTTAAAGTAGGCATGAATCCGGCAAACCCGACTAATGCATTTACCAGAAGATCATAGTTATTGCGGGACGCAAGTTCCTGCATGCCTTCTTCACCATACAGTATTTCCTTATCAGGATATTGCGTCTGAAGCTTTTCGGCATCTGTCTTTTCCATTACGGAAAAAGAATGAATTTCAGGAAACATTTTCAGATATTCTTCGGCCTTGTCAATCTGATGTCCTACCCCGAATGACACAAGCTGAAACTGGTCAGGATGCTGGGTGATGACATCAATCGTCTGGGTTCCGATAGATCCTGAGGCACCTAAAAGAAGCAGCCTTTTCATCATGCAATCCCCCAGATAATCAACAGGGCATTAAACATCATCAGACAGAAAATAATAGAATCCACACGATCCAGAATACCGCCATGTCCCGGTATCAGATTCGAGAAATCCTTGATATTGAATCTTCTTTTAATGGAAGAAAAACTCAGATCACCAATCTGTGCAACTGCCGGCAGAATTAATGAACCAGCTATGATTAAAGAAACAGGAAGTTGTTTCAGACACAATAAGCCTAATAATAAGGATCCGACAAGACCTGAAAGATAACCGCCGATACTGCCTTCCCATGTCTTATGCGGTGATACCTCCGGTATCATCTTATGCTTTCCAAAGGCTACACCAAAGAAATAGGCTCCTGTATCACACAGATAGCAGGCAAGTGCTACATAGAGCATCACTAACCAGCCGGTCCAGTCAGGATTGTTGTAGATTCTTCCTACACAACGTAAGGCAAGACCGGTTAATACGGTAATGACAAAAGGATATACTACATTGTCTGTAGCGACCTTGCCTTTCAGTATTTCGATTGTAAATAAAACAACAAGCCAGATGGATACAGCTGCCGCATAGTATGTTTCAGGCACATAAAACATGGCTAATATTGCCGCAAAGTTCAGTATTGTACCAAGGATATCTCTTTTCTTTGCGACAAGCATGGCAGACTCATAGGCCGCCCCTGCTGCTACGACCCATAAGAGAACCTGCAGTGCCCATCCGCCAAGATACAGCGGTGGTATTACTACTGCAATAATGATAATTGCGGCTATGACTTTAACCTTCATTCTTTTACGCCTCCAAATCTTCTGTCACGATGCTGGTATTCTTCCAGACACTTCTTAAGAATATCCGGAGTAAATTCAGGCCATGATTCCGGAACAAACTCTAATTCAGCATAAGCTATCTGCCATAAGAGATAATTGGAAATTCTCTCTTCTCCTGAAGTACGAATCAGTAAATCTACCGGTGGAAATCCGGCTGTCATCAGATAGTTTTCAAACCCCTTCTCATCAAGATTCAGATCTGCTTTCCCTTCCAGAACATCCTTTGCATAATGTCTGGCCGCAAGCAGGATCTCACGTTGTGAACCATAGTTCATACATATATTCAGATTCAAACCGGTATTGTTTTTAGACTCTTCCATTGCTTCTTTCAATACTTTTTCCGTAGAAGCCGGAAGCTGATCCAGTTCTCCAAGGATATTCATGCGGTATCCTCTGTCTAAAAACTCCTGCATGTATTTCTTAAAGAAATAAGCCGGTAATTTCATAATATAGCTGACTTCAGACTGACTTCTTTTCCAGTTTTCAGTAGAAAAAGCATATAAAGTCAGATATTTAATACCCAGCTGATCAGCAGCAATAGCAATCGTCCTTACATTGTCTGCCCCTGCAAGATGTCCGGCTGTTCTTGGTTTTCCCTGTGCTTTGGCCCAGCGGCCGTTGCCATCCATGATGATCGCAACATGACGACATTCTTTCATAGTTTTTACTCCAGTACTTTGTCTATTATACAGATAATCAACAGGCAAGTATACAAAAAGCCCTGCATATCAATGCAGAGCATAAACTTATTACACATTCAGAATTTCATTCTGCTTGTTCTTGGAAATGCCATCAATCTCCTTGATATACTGATCGGTCAGCTTCTGGATTTCCTTTTCACAATCTTTCTGGTTATCCTCATCCAGAGTCTTATCCTTCTTGATTGTATTCATGGCATCTCTTCTGATATTTCTGATCTTTACTTTGCTTTCTTCCGCAATCTTGCTGACCTTCTTGGCTAATTCCTTACGGGTATCACCAGTCAGCTTAGGTACTTCCAGACGAATAACCTTGCCATCATTCTGCGGAGCAATGCCTAAATCCGCTTCATTGCACGCTCTTTCAATAGCCTTTAAAGAAGATGGATCATAAGGCTTCACAACAAGAATTCTTCCTTCCTGAACGGATATACCGGCAATCTGGTTCAATGGTGTCGGGGATCCATAATAATCAACCATAACCTTATTCAGCATACCGGCATTTGCCATCCCGGTACGCACACCAGTTAACTCCTCTTTCAGATAAGCAACAGCCTTATCCATTTTCTCTTTTGATGTATCTGTAATCGGGTATGACATAATCAGTTTTCCTCCTTGTTAATAATTGTTCCGATCTTTTCACCCTTCATGGCTTTTACGATATTACCCTCTTCATTCATATTGAAAACCATTAATTCCATATTATTATCCATGCACATAGATGTAGCTGTAGAATCCATGACCTGTAATCCTTTATTTAAAAGATCCATATAGGTCAGATGATCATATCTTACAGCATCAGGATCCTTCTTAGGATCTGCGGAATATACGCCATCAACACCATTCTTGGCCATCAGGATAACATCTGCCTTGATTTCACTGGCTCTTAATGCTGCGGTTGTATCGGTTGAAAAGTAAGGGGATCCGGTACCGCCGCCGAAGATAACAACTCTTCCTTTTTCAAGATGTCTGACTGCTCTTCTTTGAATGAATGGTTCGGCTACCTTAGGCATTTCAATACTTGTCTGTACTCTTGTATCTACACCAACACCTTCTAATGCGGACTGGATTGCCAGAGCATTGATAATTGTTGCAAGCATGCCCATATAATCTCCCTGGACACGATCAATGCCAATATCCGTGACGGTCTTTCCACGAATGAAGTTGCCGCCTCCTACTACAATTGCTATCTGTATTCCCAAAGATTGTGCTTCCTTGATCTCTACTGCAAGATTATGCAGAATATCAGGGTCGAAGTTTTTCTCATTTCCGGACAAAGCTTCACCACTGAGTTTCAAAAGAACGCGCTTATACATGATTTTCCTCCAAGTTCTTACTAATGGCATTATACCATTAATAAAACATGTTCATATCATTTTTTGGTATCATAACAGTGAGGTGCATTATGGAAAAGTATGGAATTGTGGATATCGGATCCAATACGATTGTATTAATTGTCTATGAAATTCAGAATGGAAAGCCAGTTTCACTTCTTTACAGAAGTAATCCTGTACATCTGATAGATACTGTTAATAAAGAGAGAATCATGTCAGAAGAAGGTATACAAAAAGCACAGCAGGCAGTAAAGGCGTATGCCTCTATACTGGATCAGATGAATGTAAAATACCGCTTTGCAGATATTACCGAACCATGCCGCATACAGAATCAGAAAGAGCTTGTGGAAGCACTACAGGATACTTCATTTGAAATCTATCCTTTAACCGGACAGCAGGAAGCGGAGTATGACTTTGCCGGCACAAGATACAGCTGTCCAAACATTACCGAAGGCATTGCCTTTGATGTAGGCGGTGGTTCTACGGAACTCATATCCTTCCATGATAGTAAAGCTGTGGATGCTGTGTCCTTTCATTTGGGATGTGTCAGATTAGCACATCTGCCATTAGATACGGATGCATGTGAGAAAGAAATTAACAGTATGAGAAACCAGTATGCATCCTTAGATGTTAACTGTTCTCATCTGATTGGCATTGGTGGAACAATGCGTGCTGTCACAATGTTAACGGATCATCTGTATCATATAGGAAATACATTACCTGTATCATCTTTAAAAGAAGTATATGAGAAGCTTATAAACAAAGATGAAAAGACAGAAGAAGCATTCCATAAGATTGTAGATACAGCCAGACAACCAGTCTTCTTACCGGGTCTTCATATGATTTTAGAGATATGCAGAATCTATGAGGCAGAGAAGATTACTTTCTCAGTTACAGGTATCCGTGAAGGATTCTTAAAGAAAAGAATTGAAAGTCTTTAGATCATCCTGATACAGGATGATTTTTATTCAGGCAAAAAGAAAAAAATGCTGATCATACTTCATCATGAGGTATGAATCAGCACTTTTATTATCTGGAATCATTACTTAGCCATAGCTGCTACTTCAGCCGCAAAGTTCTCTTCCTTCTTTTCAATGCCTTCGCCTACAACATACTTAACGAAGCGTAAGACTTCAGCACCATTTTCCTTCAGATACTCACCGCACTTCTTGTCAGTATCAAGGAAGAACTCCTGGTCAACAAGGCACATATCTTCCAGAGACTTGGAAAGTCTTCCTTCAATAATACCCTGCTTAACCTTTTCAGGCTTGCTGGAAAGCTTCTCATCCTTCTCCAGTAAAGCAACCTGGATCTCACGTTCATGATCAATGACATCCTTAGGCATATCATTTCTGGATACATAGGAAGGATTCATGGAGGCAACCTGCATTGCCATGTTCTTGGCTACCTGCTCATTGCCGCCCTTGACGACTGTTACAGCAACGATTCTGCCACCCTGGTGTGTATAAGCACCGAAGAACTCATCATCGTTCTTAGTAACAATCTCAAATCTTCTTAAGGAGATCTTCTCACCGATTGTTGCGACAGCATTCACGAATGTATCCTTTAATGTACCGTCAGCAGTTGGTAAAGCAAGAGCTTCCTCATTTGTCTTTGCATCAGACTTAACAATTGTATTTGCAGTTGTATCAAGTAATGCAAGGAACTTTTCATTCTTGGCAACGAAGTCTGTTTCAGAGTTAACTTCAACAATCGCAGCCTTGTTTCCATCGATGACAATCTTGCCTAAACCTTCAGCCGCAATTCTGTTTTCCTTCTTGGCAGCCTTGGCAAGACCATTCTCACGCAGCCAGTCAATAGCTTTCTTGATATCACCATCTGTTGCTTCTAATGCCTTCTTGCAATCCATCATGCCGGCAGCAGTGATATCTCTTAATTCCTTAACCTGCTTTGCTGTAACTGCCATTCTTACTTAGCCTCCTCTGTTGTCTTTGGCGCATCTGTCTTTGCAGTAGCGTTTCTGTCATTTCTGCGGAATACACGTCTTTCGCCATTGTATCCACGACGCTGAGCCATCTGGGCACGTCTTTCCTCGTACTTCTGTCTTCTCTTTCTCTCGTATTCAGCAGCGTCTTCTTCTACCTTCTTGATAACATCCTTCATTGTGATGTCTTCGCCTTCTTCTTCATCAGCGACATTCTCAATAGGCAGATTCTTGCCTTCGCAGATTGCATCCGCAACAAGAGAAACCATTAACTTAATGGATCTTACGGCATCATCATTTGCCGGGATCGGATAATCAACTGTTCTAGGATCAGCGTTTGTATCAATTAATGCATAAACCGGAATACCAAGCTTCTTTGCTTCAGCAACAGCATTGTGCTCTTCTAATGGATCAACGACGAATAATGCATCCGGCAGCTTCTTCATTTCCTTGATACCGCCAAGGAAGTTATCCAGCTTTTCCTTCTGTTTGAGCATTAAAGCCTGTTCCTTCTTTGTATAAACAGCTAATGTTCCATTCTCTTCCATTTCTTCAAGATCAACTAACTTCTTGATGGACTTCTGAATTGTACGGAAGTTTGTCAGAGTTCCGCCTAACCATCTCTGGTTGACATAGAAAGAACCAGAACGGATAGCTTCTTCCAGGATTGTAGCCTGAGCCTGCTTCTTAGTACCTACAAACAGTACCTTTCCGCCATCCTCTGTTAACTTCTTCAGGGATTCATAAGCCTTGTCCAGCTGCTCCTGTGTCTTGTTCAGATCGATAATGTAAACATTGTTCTTTGCTGTGTAGATATATGGCTTCATGTTCGGATTCCACTTGCGTGTCTGATGTCCGAAATGAACTCCATTCTCCAGCATTTTCCTCATTGTAACAACAGCCATAATTTTTTAATTAACCTCACTTTCCGTTGTACCGCCACAGTTTCGAACATCATCAATGCACATATGAGTGCACACGGGATGATGAATTCACTGTGTGAGAAGTACATCTTCCATGCCAAAAAGGCATAAAAGAAGATGCCAGGTAAGATAATACCACAGCATCTTCTTTAAAACAATCATTTTTCTGCACCATATTGCGCATAATATGCATGCAGACGATTTATAAGGTCATCATCCAGCATGCCTTTTTCTTTTAAGATAGAAATCACTTCCGACATGGAAACAATTGCGGCGGTCGGGAAACCGTACGTTTCTTCTATTTCTGATAAAGCACTTTTGTTTCCTTTCCCCTTTTCATTTCTGTTTAAGGAAACAATCAGTCCCTTGATCTGTACATCAGCCTGTGCTCTTACAATCGGTACGGTTTCTTCCATGGATTTACCGGATGTAGTGACATCTTCAATCATGATTACCTGATCTCCATCCTGCAGTTTTGAGCCAAGCAAGATACCTGTATCACCATGATCCTTGACTTCCTTACGGTTGGAACAATAGCGTACTTCCTTATGGTAGAGTTCATCGTAGGCAATGGCTGTTGTAACTGCCAAAGGAATGCCTTTATAGGCAGGCCCAAACAGGACATCAAAGTCATCTCCGAAGTTATCATGAATTGCCTTTGCATAATACAGTCCCAGCTGATGCAGCTGTTTGCCTGTCACATAGGCACCGGCATTCATAAAGAATGGTGATTTACGGCCGCTTTTCAATGTAAAGTCGCCAAACTTCAGGGCATGCGAAGATAACATGAATTCCGTAAACTCTTTCTTATATTCTTCCATCAGACATGGTCTCCTCTATTTCTCTGTAAGTTTTCAAAGGATCAGCACTTTTCGTGATAGAACGTCCGACAACAATCATGTCACAGCCCTGTTCTTTTGCATAAGCAGGTGTCGCAACTCTCTTCTGATCATCTGCACTGTTTCCGACCAGGCGGATACCTGGCGTTACTGTCAGGAAATCTTCACCACAGGCTTCATGAATTGCCTTTGCTTCATGAACAGAACATACTACGCCATCCAATCCTGCTTTCTTTGCATTCTGAGCATATCTGACAACGGTATCAATGACTTCACCAGGAATGCCTAATTCTTCATTCATGACTTCTTTAGATGTTGATGTTAAAACCGTTACACCAATTAATTTTGCCGGTTCTTTGCCTTCTGGCGTCCCTTCCAAGATACCCTCTTTGGCAGCCTTCATCATTTCAATACCGCCGGCACAATGACAGTTGATGATATCAACCCCAAGCTTTGCAAGATTCTTCATGCCGCCTTTTACGGTATTCGGAATATCATGCAGTTTGAGATCCAGGAAGATCTTATGACCTCTTGCCTTGACTTCTTTGATAATATCAAGACCACAGGCATAGGTTAATTCCATACCGATCTTGACATAGACAGGCTCTTCAAGTTGATCTAAGAAAGACAATACTTCTTCTCTGCTTGAAAAATCCAATGCAATAATTGTTCTGCTCATCTTAAGCTCCTTCCTGCAGCATCCTTTATTGAGGTATTTCCATATTTTTCTAATACACCCGGCAGGTCTTCAATAATCTTCTTACAGATATAAGGATCATGGAAATTTGCGGCACCTACTTCTACTGCCGAGGCACCTGCATATAAGAACTCCAGTACATCCTCTGCACTTGTAATGCCGCCAACCCCGATAATCGGAATATGGACAGCCTGTGCACACTGATAGACACATCTGACTGCTACAGGCTTAATGGCTGGTCCTGATAACCCGCCTGTCTTATTGGCAAGAACAGGCTTACCGGTCTTTAAATCAATCCTCATGCCAAGCAATGTATTAATCATGACCAGTCCGTCTGCACCTGCATCTTCACATGCCTTTGCAATATCCACGATATTTGTGACATTAGGAGAAAGCTTGACATAAACGGGCTTTTGAGAAACTTCTTTTGCCATGCGTGTAACTTTAGCAGCTAAGGCAGGATCTGTACCCAGTCCCATACCGCCATGCTTTACATTCGGACAGCTGATATTTAACTCATAGGCTTTTACAACCGGTGAATCATTCATCTTCTGAATAACTTCTGCATAATCTTCTTCACTGCTTCCGGCCACATTGGCAATGATCTCGGTATCAAATTGTGCTAACCATGGCAATTCATGTTCGACAATATAATCCACCCCATGATTCTGCAAGCCGATGGCATTCAGCATACCTTCTGGTGTTTCCGCAATACGTGGTGTCGGGTTGCCAAAGCGTTCATGCGGTGTTGCCGACTTGATCGCAATACCGCCAAGCAATGATAAGTCATACAACTCTGCAAATTCTCTGCCATAGCCAAAGCATCCGCTGGCCGGAATGACCGGATTCTTTAAATGAAGACCAGGCAGTTCAACAGATAAATCCATATCAGAGCACCACCTTTCCAATCGGAAACACCGGTCCTTCTTTACATACCCTGAGGCTGTTCCCGTCTTTGTCTTTGACAACGCATCCCATGCAGGCACCCATGCCGCATGCCATGCGTGACTCCATGGAAATGTAACCTTCTTTATACGCACTGGATACTGCTTTCAGCATTGGTAACGGGCCGCAGGAGAGAACAAATGATTCTCTTATATCATTTTCTTTTACGGCATCCAATACTGTTCCTTTTGTTCCATAAGAACCATCCATGGTTGCAATATAAACATCACATCCATTCTTTTCAAATTCTTCTTTCAGGATGATCTCTTCAGCTGTATTAAAGCCCATCACTGCTGTTACTTTATGATTCTTTTTCAAGTATGCTTCTGCAGTTTTTAATAATGGTGGAACCCCTATTCCGCCGCCAATCAGAAGTACATCTCTGTCTTCAACAGAGAAACCATTACCAAGAGGTCCGAAGAGATTAACTGTATCTCCTTTTTTCATATGTGACATTGTGTCTGTACCCTTTCCGATAACGCGGTATACAAGGGTAAGAGAATGTACATCTGTATCACATACGGAAATTGGTCTTCTTAAGAAGCAGCCCGGTACCTGTACCTGCATGAATTGACCGGGGAGTACTTCTTTTGAAAGTTCTGTATCAATATCCATACGCCATATACCAGGCGCAATTTCATTATTATTACGAATCAAACCGTTATCTGTATGCATTTACTTCCCCATTTCATTCATGGAAATCATTGAGAAACTCATGGATTCCAATACTCTGCATAAAGCATCTGCCGTATCTAAAGAAGTCATGCAGGAGATGTTGTTTTCAGCGGATACACGTCTGATTAAGAAACCATCCTGGGATGTATAACGGTCAGATTGTGTCATGGTATTGATCACAAAGCTGACTTTACCCTTCTGGATAATATCCAGTACATTTTCTCCATTATTTGTATGATCGGATATCTTGGCTGCCTCATGTACAAACAAGCCATTATCACGCAGATACTTTGCGGTACCCTCTGTTGCATAGATACCATAGCCTATGGCATAGAATCTTCTGGCAAGTTTCAAAGCATCCGGTTTATTCTGATCCGCAACCGTAATCAGTACATTGCCATATCTTGGTATCTGTACACCTGAAGCAATCAAAGCCTTATACAATGCCTTTTCAAATGTCACATCACAGCCTAATGCTTCACCAGTTGACTTCATCTCCGGTCCCAGTACGGTATCGACACTTCTTAACTTGGCAAAGGAGAAGACCGGTGCCTTGACATAGACATGGCCTGGTTCTTCCGGATGATAGCCGGGCTTATATCCCTGCTTTACAAGAGATTCTCCAAGAACTGCCTTCGCAGCTGCCGTACACATAGGTACACCTGTAATCTTGGATAAGAACGGTACCGTACGGGAAGATCTTGGATTCACTTCCAGCACATAGACTTTCTGATCTTTATCGACAATAAACTGAATATTGAATAAACCGACAAAGCCAAACCCTTTTCCTATCTTCATACCATAGTCAATGATAGTATCCTTGACCTTTTTTGAAAGATTCTGGCTTGGATAAACAGAGATAGAGTCACCAGAATGGATTCCTGCTCTTTCAATGTGTTCCATGACACCAGGAATATAGACATCTTTTCCATCGGCAATGGCATCAATTTCACATTCTGTTCCAAGTACATACTTATCGACAAGTATTGGTGAATCATGTGAGATTTCCTGTACGGCTGTCTTCATATAGAGAACAAGTTCATCATCATCATGAATGATTTCCATAGCTCTGCCACCCAATACATACGATGGTCTTAATAAAACAGGATAACCGATACGGTGAGCAATCTGCAGGGCATGATCTACCGTAAAGGCTGTTTCTCCTTCCGGCTGGGGAATGCCAAGCTTATCCAGCATTGTTTCAAATTCATGTCTGTCTTCGGCCTTGTTAATGCCTTCTAAGGATGTTCCAAGAATCTTTACGCCATGTTCCACCAATGACTCTGCCAGGTTAATAGCTGTCTGTCCGCCAAACTGCACGATGACCCCTAATGGCTTTTCAAGATCTATGACATGCATGACATCTTCTGTAGTCAATGGTTCAAAGTACAGTTTGTCTGAAATAGAGAAGTCTGTAGATACCGTTTCCGGATTGTTGTTTATGATAATAGCTTCATAACCTTCTTTATGTAATGTTTCTATGCAGTGAACAGTCGCATAGTCAAACTCTACACCCTGACCAATCCGGATCGGACCAGAGCCCAAGACAATGATCTTTTTCTTATCAGAAGAGACGGATTCGTTTTCTTTTTCATAAGTGGAATAGAAGTATGGTGTTTCTGAAGTAAACTCACCTGCACAGGTATCTACCATCTTATATACAGGGGTTATGCCATTCTGCTTTTCAAAATCATACAGATCTTTTTCCTTCATATCCCAGTTACGGGCAATATAGCTGTCCGCAAAGCCATATTTCTTTAGCTTTCTTAAAACATCGGGATCCTTTGGATACGCATGCATTTCTTTTTCAAGATCGATAATATGCTGAAGCTTGTAGAGATACCAGTAATCAATATGCGTAATATCATGGACGGTTTCCATGTCATAGCCATTGCGAAGCCATTGGGCTACCGCAAAGATACGCTCATCATCACGGGATTTGATCTTCTGATAGAGATTCTCCTTTGACTCCCGCATGAATTCTTTCTTTTCAATATGATCCGTCTTGATTTCCAGGGAACGGACTGATTTCAGAAAGGATTCTTCAAAGTTACGGCCGATGGACATGACTTCACCAGTTGCCTTCATCTGGGTTCCTAACTGTCTGTCCGCATTTGGGAACTTGTCAAACGGAAGTCTTGGAAACTTGCATACGATGTAGTCTAATGCCGGTTCAAAGCAGGCATAGCTTGTACCGGTAATCGGATTGATTAACTCATCCAGACCATAGCCTACCGCAAGCTTTGCGGAGATTCTGGCAATCGGATAACCGGTAGCCTTGGAAGCCAGGGCAGAAGATCTGGAAACACGTGGATTGACTTCAATGACATAGTAACGGAAGCTTTCCGGATCTAATGCCAGCTGTACATTACAGCCCCCGCAGATACCCAATGCCCTGATAATCTTTAAGGAAGCATTTCTTAACATCTGATTCTCACGATCTGTAAGTGTCTGTACAGGTGCTGTTACGATAGAATCCCCTGTATGAATGCCTACCGGATCCAGATTCTCCATGTTGCAGACAACGATAGCATTGTCCTTGGCATCACGCATGACTTCATATTCAATTTCCTTGAAGCCTGCTATTGACTGTTCAACAAGTATCTGATGGACAGGTGACATCTTTAAACCACTGTCCGCAATTAACCTTAATTCTTCTTCATTATGGGCAAAACCACCGCCTGTTCCACCTAATGTATAGGCAGGTCTTACCACAAGCGGATAACCTTCACTATCCGCAAAATGAACCGCATCTTCAATAGAATGACAGATAGCTGATTCAGGGATAGGTTCATTAAGCTGCTGCATTAAGGAACGGAATCTTTCTCTGTCTTCGGCTCTGTTAATGGCATCAATATCCGTGCCAAGTACTTCTACACCAAAGTCATCCAGAATACCATCTTCCGCAAGCTCTACAACCAGGTTTAAACCCGTCTGACCACCTAAGGAACCAAGGATAGCATCCGGTCTTTCCTTGAAGATGACTCTTTTGGCAAATTCCAGGGTTAATGGTTCAATGTAAACACGATCAGCTGTTGCCGTATCGGTCATGATCGTAGCCGGGTTAGAATTAATCAGGATGACTTCATACCCTTCTTCCCTTAATGAAGCACAGGCCTGAGAACCGGCATAGTCAAATTCCGCTGCCTGACCAATGACAATCGGTCCGGAACCGATAACCATGATTTTATGTATATCTGTACGCTTAGGCATGCTCTTCCTCCTGATCCATTAACTTCATAAATTCATCAAACAGATAGCGTGAATCCTGTGGACCGGCATTGGCTTCCGGATGATACTGTACGGCAAAGCAAGGATAGTCGAGATGCCTTACCCCTTCACAGGATTTATCATTTAAAGCCTGATGACTCATTTCCAGTCTTGTATCATTCAGACTGTCAATATCTACCGCAAAGCCATGGTTCTGGGAAGTGATTTCTACTTTGCCGGTAGCTAAATTTACAACCGGATGATTGGCACCGCGATGACCGAACTTTAACTTGTATGTCTTTGCACCGCAGGCTAAAGATATTAACTGGCAGCCAAGGCATATGCCGAATACAACCGTCTTTGGAATCAACTGTTTTACGGTTTCAATCACATCTGTAAGATCTGCCGGATCACCAGGACCATTGGATAAAAAGACGCCATCCGGATGCATCTCCAGTATTTCTTCTGCACTTGTATCGTATGGTACAACCGTCAGGTCACATCCTCTTGCGGATAATTCTCTTAAGATAGAAAGCTTGATGCCAAAATCCATTACCACAACTTTCTTTCCTCTGCCCGGTATCGGATAAATGCTGCGGGTAGATACACGGGCAACCTGATCATGCAGGAAATCTGTCTCTTTTAATTTCTGTACCAATGGTTCTATTTCTTCTTTTTCATCACAGAAGGAAGCTTTTAATGTACCAATCGAGCGTATCTTTCTTGTCACAGCTCTGGTGTCAATGCCATAGATACCGGGAATATGTACTCTTTTTAAGTAAGTATCCAGGGATTCCGTGCATCTGAAGTTAGAAGGATGCTCACAATAATCATGAATCACAAAGCCGAATACAGCCGGTCTTACGGATTCATTGTCATCTCTGTTAATACCGTAATTGCCAATCAGCGGATAAGTCATCATGACAATCTGACCACAATAGGAATTATCGGTCAGAATCTCCTGATAACCGGTCATGGAAGTATTGAAGACCAGTTCGCCAATCTGATAATCATGACTGCCGAATCCCTCTCCTTCATAGTAACTTCCATCTTCTAGTACAAGATATCTTTTCACTGTCTGTCCTCCTTCCATACGGTTCTGCCGGAAACGATTGTCTCCATGCATCTGCCATACACTTCATAATTTTCAAACGGTGTATTCTTTCCTTTTGAAAAGAAATTATCTGAATGTATCTGATAAGGATGCTCCAGATCCATCAGAATCAGATCACTGTGCCATCCTTTCTCGATGCGTCCGGTTTTATCTAAACAGAATCTTTGGGCAGGCTTATCACTCATCCAGTGTACAAGCTGTGGTAATGTCCATCTTTTCTGCACCTTTACAAACTCTGTATACAGTAACGGAAAGCTTGTTTCCAAAGACACGATTCCAAAGGCAGCCTGATCCATTGGTTTTTCTTTATCTGCTTTGGTATGCGGAGCATGGTCGCT
This sequence comes from uncultured Galactobacillus sp., assembly GCA_964535445.1. Lineage (GTDB taxonomy): Bacteria > Bacillota_I > Bacilli_A > Erysipelotrichales > Erysipelotrichaceae > Bulleidia. The sequence continues at coordinate 18,278 of CAZHUX010000009.1, forward strand.
TGCAATAAAATCCAGTGTACCGTCTTCCAGTGCTTCAATTAAGCTCATGCGGTCTTCATGGGTTCTCAGAGGCGGATTCATCTTCCAGGCAGGACCTTTGACATCTGTATTCTCTAATAAAAGATGATGCGCCGTAACTTCACCAGAACAGTTGACACCATTCATTTTTGCCTTTCTTAAAGCTTCTACACTTTTATGGGAAGAGATATGACAGGCATGATACATGCCTCCTGCTTTTAAAGCAGTTTCAAGATCATGTTTTAACGGTTCACACTCACATTCATCTGATATACCAATCCAGCCATGTTTATGAGCATATTCTGATTCATGAACACTGGCACCTTTCGGTCTGTAGTTCAGATCTTCCGTATGACAGGCAATGATTACCTGATGATCTGTGCTGAAGTGAAGTGCTTCTTCCATCAGCTTCTGATCATTCATCCCGCATCCATCATCAGAAAACCAGCGGATGCCTCTGTCATACATACCTTTTAGATCCGATAATTCTTTTCCCTTTTCATTGCGGGTGATCGTACCATAGGCATAGGTATGAACAATACTGTCTTCTGCAATAATATCTAATTCTTTCTGTATCGCTTCAGGGTCATCAGGAGAAGGTATCAGGTTCGGCATGGCGAATACGCTTGTAAAGCCGCCATGTGCCGCTGCCTTTGAACCTGTGGCGATGGTTTCCTTTTCTTCGTGTCCTGGTTCACGGAAATGTACATGTACATCCACAAGTCCCGGTAACACAGTTAATCCTGAAGCATCAGTTTCTTCATAGTCACCATTGATATGATCCGCTATTTCCAGAATCTGTTCTTCATCAAACAATATTTCTTTTCTAACCAGTTCATCATGATAGAGAACCGTACCATTGCGTATGATTCTTTTCATTCTGTTTCCTCAAATGGTTCATAGCCGAAGGCACGTTTGATAACTGCCTTGCGTACAAGAACACCATTCTGCATCTGTTTGAAGATACGGGAGCGGTCTGCTTCGACCAGATCACTGTCAATTTCCACATTGCGGTTGACCGGTGCCGGATGCATGACGATCGCATGTTTCTGCATGCGGCTGTATCTGTCTTTTGTCAGACCGTATTTTTCAAGATATTCCTCTTCGCTGATACCGGAAAGAACAGCTCCTCTTTCACTCTGAATTCTTAACATCATGACGACATCTGCTTTTTCAATGGCTTCATCAAAGTCAATAACCGGATAGCCTTCTCTCTGCCACTCTTTCGGGCCGGCAAAGCGTACATCACTGCCATACATCTCTAAAGCAGTCTTGTCACTTGCGGCTACTCTTGAATGCAGTACATCTCCGCATATCACGACTTTCAATCCTTTTAATGTTCCGAATTCCTGCTTCATGGTCATAAGATCCAGAAGACATTGCGTAGGATGATCGGCATCTCCATCTCCGGCATTCAGAATCGGTTCCTGTATCTTTTCCAACTCCTCATAGTAACGGTCTCTGGAATGTCTGATGACAAAGCATTGATACCCGGCGCATTCTAATGTACGCAATGTGTCATACAGGCTTTCTCCTTTGGTGACACTGGATACCTTTGTGTCGATATCAGCGACCTTACAACCAAGCTGCAGTTCCGCGCTTTCAAAGGAATAATGGGTTCTTGTCGATGCTTCAAAAAAAAGATTGGCAACTAATGCCTTTTTACAAGGCAATTGCCAATCTGAATAAGAATTATCAAACAGGAAAGCATCATGCAGGATATTGTTAATATCCTGTTTGGAAAGATCATGCATAGAGAGAAGCGAATGTCTGTTCATCAATAGCCTCCGTTCTTTTCAAAAAAAAGGAATCATAACGCCAACTGCATTCAGGTTCCTTTTTTCTTTCCATGAAATTCTATCACAGTCTGCTTTTGATGCAAGCATTATTTCTGTCTGATGTGGGCATGCGGATGTGCTTCATCCACTGCCTTAACAAGACGCTCCTGGGTCACATGCGTATAAATCTGGGTTGTCGAAAGATTCTCATGTCCTAATAATTCCTGTACAACCCTGAGATCTGCCCCGTTATCCAGCAGATGTGTCGCAAAAGAATGACGGATCATGTGCGGGTGCACATGGATTGGCAATCCTGCATCTATACCCGCCTGTTCACAGACATTCTGTATGGAACGGGTCGTAATAGGTTTCCCATGCTGATTGACAAAAAGAATGCCATGTTCCTGTGCCTTTTCCATGAAGACAGGTCTTGCCTCTTTCAGATAATACTCTATCAATTGTGCACAGCGATGATAGAAAGGAACCATTCTTTCCTTGGATTCCTTTCCCATGACCGTTAAATACTGATCTTTCAGATTAATGTCCTGTATCTTTAAGCCGGCACATTCTGATACACGCAAGCCGCAGGCATACATCACTTCAATCATGCACCGGTTGCGTACCTGTACCGGATCTGATAAATCAAAGCTGTTCAGCATCGTCTCCATCTGATCAAAGGTAAGAACTTCCGGAAGCTTACGGTGATTGCTGGAGCCATGAAACATACGTACCGGATTTGCCTTTACGCCTTCACTGCGGTTTAGATAGCGGTAAAAGGATTTCAGGGCAGACAGGTTTCTTGCATAAGAGGCATTTCCTAATGGTGTGCCTCCTATCTCACCGGTTCTTAATTTAACAATATAGTCACTGATATCTTCTTTGGTTACATCTTCAAAAGAATCAATATGCCTGTCTTCAAGATACTCCAGAAAACGGGATATATCCCGGCGATAAGCATCCTGCGTATCTTTAGAACCGGTATGAGATAAAGAAAGATGCGCCAGGAAACGTTCTAATACTTCCTCAAAGTCTGCCATTTTCTTTTAAATCTTTGATAATCGCAAGAGATTGTGGTGCATAGGCGCTCTTACGGTCTTTCTTGTTCACAGCATTTTTCAGATGCACAATACCGAAATTAGCATTCATAGGCTGGAAGTGTTGAGGATCTGCATGAGTAATATAATGTGACATGGATCCGATCACGGTTTCTTCTCCTGGCATAACCGGTTCTTCTCCATGTAATACATGTGCCAGATTAATACCGGCAAGCATTCCTGAAGCAGCACTTTCCACATATCCTTCTACACCTGTCATCTGACCGGCAAAGAAGAGATCATCCCTGTCTTTAAACTGATAGGTTTCTTTTAAACATACCGGAGAATTGATATAGGTATTTCTGTGCATGACACCATAACGGACAAACTCACAATGTTCTAAGCCCGGTACCATCTGCAGGACACGTTTCTGTTCACCCCATTTTAAATGTGTCTGGAAACCGACAATGTTATAGAGAGAAGCTTCCACGTTATCCTGACGTAACTGTACAACAGCATAAGGACGGGTACCATCTGGTCTGCGTAAGCCTACCGGCTTCATCGGGCCGAATAACAGTGTCTTCCTGCCTCTTTTTGCCATAACTTCAAAAGGCATGCATCCTTCAAACACCTTATCATCTTCAAATCCATGTACAGGGGCGGATTCCGCATGAATCAAAGCATCATAGAAGGCATTGAACTCTTCTTCATCCAAAGGACAGTTAATGTAATCTGCACTGCCTTTGTCATAGCGTGACTTGCGGTATGCCTTGGTCATATCAATGGATTCTGCCGTCACAATCGGTGCTGCCGCATCATAGAAATAACAATACTTATTATCGATAATTGTACCGATAGCCTTTACCATTGCATCAGATGATAAAGGTCCGGTTGCGATTACACATGGACCATCCGGTATTTTATCAACTTCTTCATGAATGACTTCAATCAAAGGATTGTTCTGGATGAATTTCGTAACTTCTTCTGAAAACTTAACTCTGTCTACTGCCAGGGCACTGCCTGCCGGTACACGGGTATCATCAGCGGCCTTCATAATGACTGAGCCAATGGTACGCATTTCTTCTTTCAGAAGACCTACTGCATTTGTCAAAGCATCTGAACGTAAGGAATTGGAACATACCAGTTCCGCAAAATCACTGGAATGATGAGCTGGTGAATATTTGACCGGTTTCATTTCATAAAGACGTACATGAATGCCTCTTTTTGCAAGCTGATAAGCAGCTTCACATCCGGCCAGTCCTGCCCCGATGACTGATGCCTCCATCATTCTCCACTGCTCTCTTTCTTAGTTGTCTTACGCTTTGTTGTCTTCTTAGCTGTTGTCTTCTTCTTTGCCGCAGTCTTTTTACGGGTAGTCTTCTTTGGCTTTTCTTCTACAGAAGTTCCTTCTCCTTCTTCCTTCATCTTTAACTTTTCCTTACGGGAATAGATTCTTTCACCATCCATGTTTTCCATATAGGTACATTTAGGAAAGTCGGAACAGCCAAGGAAATATGTTCCGTATCTTGACTTTCTCTTTAATAACTCATGACCACATACCGGGCACATCTTCCCGGTTGGCTCTGCCTTAGGCTTGTCTGACTTTTCAATCTGTCTTGTATAACGGCATTTTGGAAAGTTGGAACAGGAAATAAACTTGCCATAACGGCCGGTGCGGTAAACCAGATCGCCACCGCATTCCGGACATTTCTCACCTGTTTTTTCAGGTTCTACTTTCGGCATATCTTCATATGCCTTATCAACCAATGGCTCAAATTTATCATAGAACTGATGTAATGTAGGTACTTCCTTACGGGTTCCATCCGCTATCTCATCCAGTTCTTTTTCCATGTTGGATGTGTAATCTACATTGATAATGGAAGAGAAATACTGATCCAGCTTTTCTGTTGTCAAAACACCCTGTTCGGTTGGTCTGAATACTTTTGTACGGCTCTTTTCAGAAGCTCTTTCCAATGTGACATAGCCCCTTGCCTGAATGGTATCAATAATCATGGCATAGGTAGATGGACGGCCGATACCATCATCCTCTAATTCCTTGATTAAACGTGCTTCTGTGTATCTTGGCTTAGGTTCCGTGAATTTCTGATTCTTGATGATTTCTTCAGCGGATAACTGTTCCCCTTCGGTCAATTCAGGAAGTACCGTATCCTTGGAGTTATCATAAGCATGGTATACCTTCAGATAACCATCGAATTTCAATACACTTCCACTTGTCGCAAAATCATAGCCATTCTGACTTAATACAACCGAAACAGAATCATACTTAGCGGCAGCCATCTGACTGGCCAGGGCACGATCATAGATTAGTTTATACAGACGATACTGTTCATTCGTCAGATGACTCTTGATCTTTTCAGGCTCATTGTCTAAAGAAGTAGGACGGATTGCTTCATGGGCATCCTGGGCACCTTCATCATTCTGAATACGATAGAAGCCAAGATACTCTTTTCCATATTCCGATGTAATCTTGTCTCTGGCGGCATAGATAAATACCGAGGAAAGTCTGGTTGAGTCGGTTCTCATATAAGTAATCAGACCTTCCTGCCCATTACCAACGTCAATACCTTCATACAGACGCTGGGCAATAGACATTGTCCGCTTGGCAGAGAAAGAAAGCTTGGTGGATGCTTCCTGCTGCAGTGTGGAAGTAATAAACGGAAGTGGTGCTTTTCTGTTTCTGACTGTCTTTTTAATAGAAGAAACAGTAAAGTCTCCCTGCAATGCCTGTACGATATTTTCTGCTTCATCGGCAGTATGAATATCTGTCTTTGTCTTGAAAGACTTTGGATAAGAAGCCGTAAAAGGAATACCATCCTTTTTGAAATTTGCATCGATGGTCCAGTATTCTTCCGGTTTGAATGCCTGAATCTCTTTTTCACGATCTACAATCAGCTTTAAAGCAACAGACTGTACACGGCCTGCACTTTTGGAATGAATCTTATTATGAAGGAGTTTGGAGAGCTTGAAACCGATGATCCGGTCCAGAATACGGCGGGTTTCCTGAGAATGGACAAGGTCCATATCAATCGTACGCGGTGCCTTGAATGCTTCTTTGACAGCATTCTTGGTTATTTCATTAAAGGTAACTCTGTCTACAGCATCTTCAGGAAGATTTAACTCCTGTGCCAGATGCCATGAGATTGCTTCCCCTTCTCTATCAGGGTCGGTAGCCAGATATACTTTATCAGCCTTCTTGGCATCTTCCTGAAGTTCCTTTACAACATCTTTCTTATCTTTGGATACAACATAGGTTGGCGCAAAGTCATGTTCTATATCTACGCCTAAACCATCTTTACCCTTGATGGCAAGATCCCGGATATGTCCCTTTGAGGAAACAACCTTATAGTCTTTACCAAGATATTTTCCAATTGTCTTTGACTTGGATGGAGACTCTACAATAACAAGATTTTTCATATATAAACCTCCTGATGATGGTTTTGCATGTTTTTTACTAAAATAACAGCTTAAAGAATAGCTTAAAAGATTTTTACTTGCAAGAATTAACGACAATGAAGCATATCTGTTAACTGGGAGCGTTCATAGAGAATCATGGCACCTTCCGCTATCAGACGATTACAGCCCTTACCATTTTCATATTCAAAGGGATATGGGAAACAGTAAACGTCTCTGTTTAATTCCAATGCTTCATTCACCGTTAACATCGTACCGCTTCTTTCCTTTCCTTCACATACAATCAGCTTTTCTCCTAATGCCGCCAGAATTCTGTTACGCCATGGAAAATGTTCTTTTCTGACTCCGGCTGAATAAGGATACTCAGTGAGAATTAACCCTTCCTGGGCAATCTTCTCATAGAGATACGTATTCTCTTTAGGATACTTTGTCCCTAAACCATTACCAATCACAGCGATTGTCTTGCCATGCTTTAAAGCTGTTTCATGGACACAGGCATCAATCCCTTTGGCTAAACCTGATACTAATACATATTCTTTAGAAAGTATCTCAGAAGCCAGTGCCGCACATTTCATGCCATAGACATCCGTTATCCGGCTGCCGACAATGGTTACTGCAGGCTTATTTAATAATGAAATATCCCCTTCATAGAAAAGAATCCAGGGAGGATATTTCAACTGTAATAGACTGGCAGGATATTCCTTATCCAGTATCGTAATGTATTTTTCGGGAATCACATAGTTGCAGGGTGTTTCATTTTTCTCTACTGCATTACGTATTCTGTGCCATCCACCCTGATAACGGTAAGCATATGCCGCAAGTATTTCTCTGTTTTTCATAAAGATACCTCTGTATATGTATTACCGAAAAAAAGCAGAATCCCCTGTTTCTGCTTTAAAAAAGATCTAATTTCTGCTGAACTGCCCTGACTGGTCCGAAAGAGCGGCGGTGAATCGGTGTAATGCCATACTTTTCAATCGCTTCCAGATGCTGTTTTGTAGGATATCCTTTGTTTTTGGCAAAGCCATACACAGGATACATGGCATCATATTTCTCCATGATTCTGTCCCTTGTGACTTTGGCAAGAATAGAACCAGCCGCAATCGAAACAGATTTCTGATCACCCTTGACCAGATCGATGACCTGTTTCTCTATGGGAAGTTTCATGGCATCGGTAAGAACCACATCACAAGGTGCTTCCTTAGCTATCGTAAGCATTGCCCTGCGGTCTGCCTCCAGGATGTTGTAATGATCGATATCTTTCTCTGAAACTTCAATGATTTCAAACCATAAAGCTTCTTCCTTGATTACTTCATACAGTCTGTCTCTCTTCTTTTCACTGCATGCCTTGGAATCATAGATCTCAGGATTCTCATAACCGACAGGAAAGATAACCCCGGCAACACTTAAAGGACCGGCTAATGGTCCTCTGCCTGCTTCATCGATACCTAATACAAGCTTGTTCTCTTTCCAGAACTGATGCTCGTAATCATTCGGACAAACTTTCATCTTCTTCATGTACATGCTCCAGAGTAAGACGTCCTAAAGAACCATGACGCAGATCTGTTAAGAAAGCATTGGCTGCTCTTTTTGTGTCCGGTTCACCAGAAAGCATAAAATGTCTCTCTTTGGCGATCGCTTTTAACATACCGTTAGGATTGACATTCTGTGCATGGAACTTTTCTTCCAGATACCCGGGATAGAGATCCTGAATCATATGAATGGCATCCATGGCAATCATTTTCTTATCCAGAATATCATCATTGATAGATCCGAATGCGGCTAATACAGATCCTGTTCTTTCATCATCAAACTTAGGCCATAAGACACCTGGTGTATCTAACAATTCCAGATCCTTATCGGCGTGAATCCAGGTCAGACTTCTTGTTACACCAGGCTTATCTTCTGCCTTCGCACTTTTCTTACCTGCAATGCGGTTGATCATTGTGCTTTTACCAACATTTGGTATACCGGCAGCCATTGCCCTGACAGGACGGGGATTGATTCCTTTAGCCCGCATCTTGTCACGCTTTGGTTTCATGATCTTTAAAGATTCCTGAATGATCTTTTTACCAGAATGATTATCATGTACAAGATCTACGGCAATACAGGAAACATTCTCGTTTAAGGATAAATTCTTTACCCATAGATCTGTCTGTATGGGATCTGCCTGATCACACTTGGACAATACAATCAGACGCGGCTTGTTTTTACCCATTTCAATTAAAACAGGATTACGGGAAGCTTCCGGCATACGGGCATCACGCAGTTCGATAATCATATCGACTGCCTTAAGCTTTTCTGCCATCTGTCTTCTGGCTTTTTCCATGTGGCCCGGATACCACTGTACCTTTACCATGTCTTCACTCCAAAATCAGAGAATGGCCAATAGATAAAGATACCCTTGGAACGTATATCTTTTTTCTTAAACGGGCCATAGTATCTGGAATCAGAGGAATGCGGGCGGTTATCTCCAAGACAATAATATTCATCATCCCCAAGGGTTATCGGGTCCACATCACTCATAAAAGCACTGCCATAGCTGTCTTTATAGTCTTCATCAAAGAATGGTTCGTCTACTGCTTCCCCGTTTATATACAGCTGTCCATCCTTATAGGATACGGTTTCACCCGGCAATCCAACGACTCTTTTAACAAGATATTCATTCTTTTCTTCAAGATATACCACAACAACATCAAAACGTTTGATACCGGATATCCTGTACCCGATGATATCGGAGAATCCCAGGGAACTGTCTTCCAGAGTCGGATACATGGAACTTCCCTTTACCTGTACAGGTGTGACTACATAATTGGTCACAACCAAAACAACTGCCATGCATATGACAAGATCCATGATGAAAGACAGAACTTCATGACCTGCCGAGTTCTTCTTTTTCTTCTTTTTTACCGGAGGATTGTTATCCGGTTTATGGGAATATTTCTTTTTATCTTCATAGTCAGGATCCGTCAGACTCTCTATCATCTGTGTTTCAGAGACAGTCTGTATCTCTTCCGTGATATCTTCATAGTCTGATGGATCTCTGTAGTCTTTGTTATCTTCCATATACCTGCTTTCTGAATACTTTATAAAAAAGAGAAAGCATAGCTTTCTCTTTTTGAATCAGCGACGATCTTCCTTGATACGGGCGTTCTTTGCGGACAATCCCTTCAGATAAGAAAGCTTTGCTCTTCTGACTTTACCATGACGTACAACTTCAATCTTCTCAATGATCGGTGTATGAAGCGGGAATGTTCTGTTAACACCAATACCGGAAGACATCTTACGAACTGTGAATGTTGCACCGATGCCGCCATTGGAACGGTCTACTACGACACCTTCAAATACCTGAATACGTGTCTTTTCACCTTCTCTGATACGTACGTTTACCTTGACGGTATCACCGACTTTGAAATCAGGGATATCGCTGCGTAACTGATCCTTTGTGATTCTGTCTACTAAACTTAAATCCATCTTATTTCTCCTTTACGAATGATCATCTGCTCATAACCCTGTTATCTGTCAGCGGAACAGTGATGCGCTTTTAAACGCATTTAAGACTCTACCACAATTACAGGATTCTGTAAATGTAAATTAAATGTTTTTTACAGGTACAGCATGCATAACGGTGAGATTGTTTTCCTTTTCTGCCTGAATGGCAAAATCAAAGATATTCCGGGCAATACAAAGATTAAAATCAGCCTGTGGAAATACATCCTGCTGAGAAGGATCAAAGAACTTCCTGCCTTCACTGTAGCGTAAGTCTGATGCTTTTTTATCAATATCTTTCATTGGCTGATGTTCTAACAGAGATTTCAGATAGTCTGCACATAACTGATCTTCTTCGGTGTCTTTTCCTTCCCATCCCATGCATACAAGCGACACATGTTTTGGATTCATGGATTCTATGTAATCCGCAGTAGCTCTCGCATTGACTAATGCCCCGGTCAGTATTGCAGAAGCATGTACAGCATCTTTGATACCCTGGGTCCCGTTACTGGTTGTATGAACGGCCGTTTTACCATGCATATCCAGATGTTCTATGGCAGATGGGGAATTGCCATAATCAAAACCCGGCAGGATCTTACCATGTCTTTCCCCTATCAGAATATATTCAGGATGTTCTTTCTTTAATGCATACGCTGTTTCCTTCTCACCTGTTGCATATATTTTTTCAATACCGTTATGAAACAGGTAGGCTTCTAAGGTAAAGGCACGAAAGACATCAATAATAACGGTTACACCTTGTGCATGCGCTGCACCCTGTTCTTCATGAAGTATTTCAATATTCATTTTCAAAAATCCTTTCTGCAACATGATAGCACTTACTTGCGAAATCCGTCATTTCGTCATATATTCGAGTTATGAATGAGAATACTAACAAAACTTATTATCCTTTCCGCTATCTTCATCATTATGCCTATACAGTAGGTATTTATGGGAATGAAAAACCAGTTGTCGTGAAAGGTCCGCTTGTATTACGTACCTATTACCGGGATCAGGCAAAAACCATTGTAGATGTCAGACATACATCTGCCTATTATGCGGATGAATTATTCTATGAAACAGATAAAGCGTTACGTGAAGCACGTGGTGAATCCAGCAACAGCAGAAGAGATCTGGCTGAAATACCAGTGCCGGGACTCGATGACAAATATCATATTCTCTATAATCTTGCGGAAGTCCCTTCGGGCGGATTTGATGACCGGCTGGCGATCGTTTCCTATTGGGATCCGGATGCGGTTGGGGTTGGTGTTATCATCAGACATGATCCGGATACAGGAATACAGTATCTGACGGAAGCAGAAGCAAGATCTATCGTACAGCAGTTAAATGAAGCAAATTCATAATGAATATAAGCCATATGCGCATGTTAAATGCCAGTTGTTCAGGAAAATGCAGACACAAAAGGATGGAAGTATAAAATATCCGGTTTCATTTACCATATCTGTATTCAGGGTCTTATCATCAATGGAATTCTGATTATGCAGGCATCATGATGAAAAAAGCTACAGATGACGTGCCTTGAAAAACATTCAGTCTGAAACAAAAAGAAGCATAGGTATATACATTGTCATACAAAAACGGATGGAACTGTTTCCACCCGTTTTTGTGATTTATCAGTTTGTAATTAAAGACTTATAATCCGCAGTCATCATTCTTTTCCGTGATGACACCATATACCATAGGTGTTGGTTCTCCCTTTTCAGGTGAAATAACAATTGCCTCATGGAGCATGTCTTCTACTTCCTTTAGGGAAGCATCATTGTTTACATACAGTGTGCATAACGGATCACCCTTATGAACTGCATCACCACATCTTACCTTCATGACAAGACCAACTGCAGGATCAATGACATCATCTTTCTTTGCCCTGCCTGCCCCGAGCATCTGGGCTGCTGTACCGATCTCTTCAGCATTCATCTTTGAAACATATCCATCTGATAATGCCGGTAAGTCAATCTTCTGCTTTACGGCAACCAGCTTTTCCATATTTTCTACGGTTAAGTAGCTGGCATCTCCACCTTCCAAGGCAATCATGTTCTGTAACTTCTTTAAGCCGGAACCATCCTTGATCTTATCCTGAAGCATCTTTCTTGCCTGTTCTTCACTATCTGCAAGATTGCCGAGAACCAGCATGTTTTCTCCTAACAGCATGCATACTTCATATAAAGGATCTGTTTCAGGAATCTTTCCGCTTAATAACTGTACTGCTTCTCTTACTTCTAAGGCATTGCCTACAGCCATGCCTAATGGCTGGTTCATATCTGTAACAAGTGCTCTGACTTTTCTTCCTACAAGCGTGCCGATCTTTACCATCAGCTTGGCTAAGGTAAATGCTTCTTCCTTTGTACGCATGAAGGCACCTGTTCCGGTCTTTACATCCAGTACAATTGCATCAGAGCCGCTGGCAAGCTTCTTGGACATGATTGATGAAGCAATTAAAGGAATAGAACGTACGGTAGCCGTAACATCTCTTAAGGCATACATCTTCTTGTCAGCCGGCACGAGGTTGCCAGTCTGACCAACCACGGCAACACCATTCTTTCTGACAATATCCTTGAAGGACTCCATGGACTGTTCGATATTTGTGCCTGGGATGGATTCCAGTTTATCAAGTGTACCACCCGTATGGCCTAAGCCTCTGCCGCTCATTTTTGCGACTGTACCGCCGCATGCGGCAACCAATGGTGCAACGACTAACGTTGTTGTATCACCTACACCACCGGTAGAATGCTTATCCAGCTTTACACCAGGTAAATCAGAAAGATCTACGACATCACCAGAATGCATCATAGCCATCGTTAATTCGGCAGTTTCCTGCGGTGTCATATTTCTCTGTAAAATAGCCATCATCATCGCCGACATCTGATAATCCGGAATCTCACCACTCACAAACCCGGATACCATATACTCGATTTCTTCCTTGCTTAAAACCCCGCCGTCTGCTTTCTTTTCAATTAAATCAACAAATCTCATGTATAAAAATACTCCTTGGAACACATATGTGTTCATATCCTATACAACTATTGTAAGCGCTTTACATAAGAAATCCAAGTTTCGAATTATGAACCTGTTAAACGCGGTAAAGCCCCTCCCGTACGATGGAAAGCGTCAGCCCGTAATACCAGGAAGATACCTTTGTTCTGTCTGTATGTAAAAGCTCTGCACAGGTATCTAAAGGCTTATGGTTCAGATAACAGTTAATCAGTGTATGCCATTGTTTATCATTCAATTCTCCCTGATTATCATACATGTGATCCCTTCTGTATCTTTGAATACCGGCATATTCTATTGCGTCTGTTTTTGTCATAAATAAAACCTCCTGATCCTACTATGACAGACAGAAGGTTTCTGATTGTACATGATGATGTACTGTTAAAAATATGCCCAGATTACCGCAATCAGAATTGCCGGTAACATGTTCCCTATCCGGAATGTTTTCGGCCAGATAAGATTTATACCCACACAAGCCACAAGAATATTTCCGGTTAAGGAGAGATTCGATAATGCCTCTGATGTCATCACCGGAGCGATAAAGCTTGCTAAAAGAGTGATGGATCCCTGGAACACAGCTACTGGTATAAAGGCAAAAAGACACCCTCTTCCCATCGAAGAAGTCATGACCATAATGATCAGAAAGTCCAGAACAGACTTTACCAGTAAAGTTGTATAGTCACCCTGCATGCCATCCTGGATCGCTCCTACAACTGCCATTGCGCCTATACATACCGTTAAGGACGCAGACACAAAGGCATTCACAAAAGCATCATCTGAATCATTACCGGTTTTCTTCTTTAACCAGACGCCGAATCTTTCCATGGCACCATCTATGTTTATGATTTCACCGATAATGGTACCTATTGCCAGCGAGCCAATCATCATCATGGTGCCATTGACTTCCAATGATCCGTTATGGATACTGAACATTTCTTTTAAAGTACCGCTTAAACCTACAACAATAACCGCCATGCCATTGACTTTGATCAGTGCATCACGAATATCTGCCTTCAGGAAACGGCTGCCAGCCTGGCCCAGAATGCCGCCAAGGATAATGGCACCGGCATTGATTAATGTACCTATTCCGTGCATATTCAATCCAGCTTATGACCGCAATGAGAACAGAAGTGAACATCTGCCTCATCCAGGGTATGACCGCAATATGGACAGAAACGCAGGGTTTTATTTGTTTCCGTATGTTCATCTGATTCGCTGCTTTCTGTCTCAGATACAGAAACTTCAGCCTGAGAATGCGTATCTTCTGTATCCTCAACAGTTTGTGTTTCTTCTGAAGATTCTGCGGTTTCTGCTTCTTTTGTCTCAGATACAGGTTCTTCTTTCCTGCTGCTTTCATCACTCACTGCAGCAGTATCCGTATTTTCTTCTTTAATAGAATCGGACGGTTTCTTTTCTGTCACAGGTTGAGCAGATACTTCATTATTCTGTACTACAACAGCATTTTCATCAGCTGGCTGTACATAGTAATCTGTAAACAGGAAACGGCGCTTATGGTAATAGATGATATTCAGAATAAAGAATATCCATAAGGCAATTGTAATCAGAATTACCACTGCTAATAGGATAGAGAAAAGTCTTTTTAAATCACCGCTTAAAACAAGTATGCCAAGACGTGCAAGAACTTCCCTGCTTTGGGTTATCCATATTGCTGAAACAGCAGTCAGAATACATGTCATAAATCCAATCAGAAAAAGCCATAGATTCTTTCCATAAGGTTTATATCTTAGTAAACCGATCCAAGTACTGATATGCAGAATCAGATCTGTTGTTAATACAAGAAAACAGATAATCAACGGCCATAAAAGAATACCCGGAGCATTCACGGACAAAGAAGAGTCATATGTCTTAATCAGTGTATTCAGTACTACGCCATGCGCAAAAGCATCCGGGAAGAACATTTCCGTTATAAACTGATACATCACAAACAGGATACTCAGAATACATACTGGCAAGCCTATTCCTGTTAAGAAATGATGCCACTTCATTGGTGCTGCTTTACGATCTGTATATTTCACTTTCATAAATAAGCCTCCTAAAGCAAGCCTTGTTCCTTAAGCTTCTTGACTGCTTTCTCTTCTTCTTTTGTAAAGATATGCTTTTCATATAAATCCGGACGCTGTTTCTTTGTTAAAAGAACAGACTGTTCCAGACGCCATTCCCGGATCTTCTGATGATTTCCACTCAGTAGTATATCCGGAACCTTTTCACCATTATAATCAGAAGGCTGGGTATATTGCGGATATTCCAGAAGTCCGTTTTCATAACTTTCTTCATCCGTACTTCCTTCTGTAATAGCACCTTTTAACAAACGTATGACAGAGTCCATAACTACCATACTGGCAATCTCACCACCTGTTAAGACATAATCACCAATAGAAACAAGTTCATCAATATGATTGTTAATACGGGCATCCATGCCTTCATAGTGACCGCATAAGATAATCAGATGTTCTTTTTGAGAAAACGCATGTGCCTTTTTCTGTGAATAAGGATGACCTGCCGGATTCATCATAATCGTATAGCTTTGTTCTGTACGTACAGAATCCAAGGCATCCAGAACCGGCTGACATTTCATAACCTGTCCCCTGCCGCCGCCAAATGGTCTGTCATCCACATGTTTGTAGTTATCATGAGCGAAATCCCTGATCTGTACAAAATCTACCGAGATTAATCCTCTGGAAATGGCTCTGCCTATAATAGATGTATTTAAGAAATCATCATACATTTCCGGAAATAATGTTAATACCGTGATTCTCATAAGAGTCCCTCTTCCACATGTATGGTAATGGTTTTATCCTGCATGTTTACTTCTTTTACGAATTCAGGGATATTAGGAATCAGAACATCTGTCATTTCCTTTCTCTGTACTCTGATATTTGTATAGTGACCAGAAGAATCTTCTACCGCAGAGACAATACCAATATCGTTTCCCTCTTCACTAACAGCTTTCAGACCGGTTAATTCATCACGATAATACTGCCCTTTTGGTAAAGAAGGACGCTTTGCTTTATCAATATAGATATAAGAGCCTTTATACTTTTCAACCTGATTGATATCTTCATTGTTTTCAAAGGCAATCAGCGGATATCCCTTATGTCTTCGGTAGCTTTTTACTTTGAAAGGAAGATATGTATTTTCATATGCAATGAATACTTCATTGCCTTTCTGGTATCGTTCTTCATCAAAATCACTCAGGCTTTGTATTTTCAACTCACCCCGGATACCATGGGTGTTAATAATTTTACCTATGCATATGTATTCCATAGCTACTATTATATAAAAAAGATATGCCATAAGCATATCCTTTCCAATATTCAGGCTCTTTCTTCAAACCTGATATTTACTTTCTTGTTTTCCGTATGAGAAGCAACGGACATAACCTGGCGGAGGGCAGAAGCCATAGAACCCTTTCTTCCGATCAGACGGGCAATATCTTCATTGCCTGCATATACATGCAGAACAACTTCTTTGCCATTATCAGAAGGTTCTTCAGTTACCTCTACCTTTTCAGGATCCTCAACCATTGGTTTAATAAGATCGAAAAGCACCTTGTCCAGTTCTGCCATAACGATTACTTCTTTTCTTTTCCAGCTGCTTTTTCGTCGTGGAATTTCTTCATAATACCCTGACGGGAGAGAATGTTACGAACTGTATCGGAAGGCTGAGCTCCATTACGGAGCCACTTCATAGCCTTTTCTTCATCAACAACAACTGTTTCTGGTTCAGTTGTAGGATTGATATAGCCGATTACTTCAATATCTCTTCCATCTCTGGCAAAACGGGAATCCGCAGCTACAATACGATATCTTGGGGCCTTCTTGGCGCCCATTCTCTTCAAACGAAGTCTGACTGCCATTTTCTTTTCCTCCTGTTCAACGCTGATTATCATACGTGTAAATAATAATGGTGTCAAGTATTTTTACTTGACACCTTTAATTAAAACTTATATTTACGTCTGCGGCCTGTATTGACACGCGGCTGGGCTGTACGGTTCTGGGCATTATTCATCATCTTCTCAAGATTTTCTTCATTGAGATTTCCGGATTTCTGCATATAGCCAAGCTGTCCCATAGCCTTCTTCATCTTATTGAACTGATTGATTAACTTATTGACATCCTCTACTTTTGTACCACTGCCATTTGCAATACGGCGTTTCATCGTACTGCGGAGTTTTTCAGGATGTGCACGTTCATATTTGGTCATGGACTGAATGATTGCCTTGGTCTTGGCCATGGCATCATCTGCCTTCATATCATCCATCATACCGGCATACTGACTCATTCCCGGTAACATCTTCATAATACCGGATAAAGGTCCAAGCTTCTTGATCTGTTCAAACTGTTTGAGCATATCATCGAGAGTGAACTGGCCATCCAGCATACGCTGGGCCATCTTTTCATTCTCTTCCATGTCCAGCTTTTCCTGAGCCTTTTCAACAAGGGTGACAACATCGCCCATACCCAGGATTCTGTCTGCCATACGATCCGGATGGAAGACATCCATGTCATCGATCTTTTCACCTTCACCAACAAACTTGACCGGAACACCAGTGATCTTACGTACAGAAAGTACACCGCCGCCACGGGAATCACCATCAAACTTTGTGACAACAAGACCAGTTAAAGGCAATGCTTCATGGAAGGACTGGGCAACATTCACAATATCCTGACCAGTCATGGCATCGACGGTAAGCAGGATCTCATCCGGATGCACTGCATCATTGATATCCTGTAATTCCTTCATCAATGCTTCATCAATATGAAGACGGCCGGCTGTATCGATAAAGACAGTGTCATAACCCTTTTCTTCGGCATACTTCATGCCCTGCTTTACGGTATCCAGGGCGGATGTTTCCGTACCAAGGGTAAATACTTCACAATCAATTTCTTTGCCTAACGTCTGTAACTGTTCAATAGCAGCCGGGCGGATAACGTCTGCCGCTATCAGCAGAGGATTTCTTCCCTGTTTCTTGACAAGATTAGCAATCTTTGCGACGGATGTTGTTTTACCAGTACCCTGAAGACCAACCATCATGATAGATGTGACACCATGATCCTTGTAATGGATTTCCGCATCATTGGTTCCTAATAATTCCACGATCTGATCATGAACGATCTTGACTAACTGCTGACCTGGTTCGACAGAGGAAAGGACTTCTTCACCTCTGGCCTTTTCACGGACATCATTTAAGAAATCCTTGACGATCTTGTAGTTTACATCAGCTTCAAGAAGAGCAAGACGCACTTCCTTCAGCATATCTTCCATGTTGGCATCGGTCAGTTTTCCTTTACCAACAACATTACGCATCGCTTTATTTAATCTTTCACTTAAAGAATCAAAAGCCATAGAATCATAACCTCCAAGCTGTTTTATTCTAACATATCAGGCGTACACTTTGTCTTTTAATGAAGCATCCTGCATATCATTTCTGAAGACAATTCGTTCCGCAATGATCTTTATCCGGTATTTTGTCTCTCCGTTTTCCCCTGTATATGGTTCTGACTGCATATGACCACGCATGGCAATCACAGCCCCTTCCCTGTAGCTGCATGCAATTTCTTCCGCAATGCCCCGCCATACTTCTACTTCAAAAATATCTTTTTCAAGAATTCCCTCACGCTGGCGGTAGGGTCTTTCTGTTTCAATAAGAATATTCGCATGAAAACGGTCTTCTTCTTTCAGATTCACAACCGGTCTGGACACAATTCTTCCAACCAGGACACAACTGCTGATCATAATAAAACCTCCTGTGATAATCGTTCCACAGAAGGTTTTTCTTTTCAAAGCAGGATATCTGATCATATTCCCGTTTTATGCAGATATGCACAGGGAATATCTGTAAGAATCTGTCAAATCAGACAGATTCAGGCACGATCAAGATGAAAGAACTGACGGATCTTACGTTCACGGGCAATATGACGCTGTGCCTTCTTCACATCCCCTACCCATTTACAGGTAGTGCCGCAGCCTGCACAATTGCCGCTGCACTGGTCAAGACCTGTTCTTTTCAGATATCTGATATCAGCGATTACAATAACCGCTAAGATTGCAAGAATCACAAATGTAGGAAAGTTCATATTCTAAATCTCCTTCCAACAAGTATATTGCAATTGTTTTCATCAAAAGTCAATTAGTTTGCACTAACTTTTTAATCATCAATGATTTCACCGGTTTCCGTCTTCTTCTGTTTCTTATCCGGCTTAATGTATACATCACGTGGTTTGGAACCCTGGGCAGGCCCGATCACGCCTTCCTGTTCCAGAGCATCAATCATGCGGGCAGCACGGTTGTATCCGATTCCAAATCTTCTCTGTAATAAAGATGTCGAAGCTTTCTGTGCTTCAATCACATATTTCTTGACTTCCTGGAACATCGGATCTTCCGAGACACCGATAACGCCACCTGCGCCTCCTTCTCCATCATTAATACCTTCCAGAAGTACAAACTTATCATCATACTTAGGAATGCCTCTGGCACTGACCCAGTCGGTAATACGCTTTACTTCTTCATCTGTCACAAATACGCCCTGTACACGGGTAGCACTGGATTGACCGATCGGCATATACAGCATATCACCATTGCCTAATAATCTTTCCGCACCAACATGATCCAGAATGGTTCTGGAATCGGTACCGGAAGATACCGCAAAGGCAATACGTGACGGAATGTTTGCCTTGATGATACCGGTAATAACATCAACAGATGGACGCTGGGTTGCGACAATCAGATGGATGCCGGCCGCTCTTGCAAGCTGGGTAATACGCTGAATGGACTGCTCTACTTCCTTACCGGCGACTGCCATCAGATCCGCAAGTTCATCGATAATAACGACAATATACGGCATCTTCTGAGGCGCCGGGGATCCATCCGGATTCTTTGCGCCATTCTGTCTTCTGACTTTTTCATTGTAGGACTGAATGTTACGGCAGCCGGCGGCTGCGAACATGTTATAGCGTTCATCCATGATCTGAACAATTGCCTTAAGGGCATTGTTTGCCTTGGCAGGATCATTGATAACCGGTCCGATCAGATGCGGAATTTTCTGATATGGTGTGAATTCAACTTTCTTAGGATCTATTAACAGCATCTTGACATCATCCGGATCCGTCCTTAAAAGTAATGAACAGATAATAGCATTCATGCATACGGATTTACCGGATCCGGTAGCTCCGGCAATTAACAGATGCGGCATTTTATCAAGACGGCAGGTAACAGTCTGTCCTAATAAGTCTTTCCCAAGGAAGAATAACAATGGCTGTTTCTTATCCTTTTCAGATACACCATTCATTAATTCACGCATCTTGACTGGTGTACTCTTCTGATTCGGTATTTCAATACCTACTGCATTGCGGCCCGGAATCGGTGCCTCTATACGGACATCCTTGGCAGCTAAGGCCATCTTGATATTATCCGCTAATCCTAATATACGGGATACCTTAACCGAAGCATCCGGTTTGATTTCAAACTGGGTTACAGCCGGTCCGATATGCGTATCTATCAGTCTTGCCTGAATATCAAAGTTCTTCAGAATATTGATTAATAATTCTCCCTTTTCTTTCGCAGCGGCTTCATTTTCTGCATTGGCATCATCAGATGGAAGCGGATCCAGCATCTGGGAGATCGTACGCATGGATGGTACATGATATGGTCTTGCGATATGTTTTGGTGTCTCTTCTTTCTTTGTCTCTGTAACAGGTTTCTTTTCTTCCGCAACAACCGGCTGTTCTTCTGTTTCCTCTTCCTCTGTATCATCAGAGAAATTCAGCTGTTGTGTATCCATATCCTCACTGGCTTCCTGATCAATATTGTCCACCAGATCATCTACATCGATAAACGGCGATTTATCATCAGAAACCGTTTTACCCGGAATAGAAACAACCGGAATCTCCTGGGTTTTTCCATCTGCCTGAATATTGAATAAAGAAGTCACATGCGGTTCTTCCTTCTTTTCCGTTAAGATATCAGAATCATCCTTTTCTTCTTCCGGTTCATCCACGTCAATAGAACCAGCCAGAACTTTCTTTTCTTCCTTTTTCTTCTTATGTTCATCTAACATCAGCCAGAGATTCTTCGAAGGTTTCTCTTCTTCAGGTTCTTCTTCCTGAATCTCTTCTTCCTCTTTTTCAGGTACTGCAAAGAAGGAACCGATATGATGGAAAGCTTCTTTATATACATTTAAGGAAACAAGCAGAATAGCTGCTATGGCAAACAGAACAACAATGACTAAAATAACACCCTGTCTGCCAAATAACATGGAACAGATGCCATATAAAAGACCTCCGGCAATACCACCGCCCGGATTCATATTGACGGCATCTTTCGAGAAATAAACCTGTATATCTGAGATATAGTGCAGGAATACATCCATGCCTGTTTTATCTGTATTAACATATGAACAGATTAACAGGATGCCCATGATAATCAGAATAAATGGAGCCGGATTCTTCTCTTCATTACCATGGTGACGATTCAGCATATTCATGAATACCATGACAATCAATATACCGGATATCAGCCAGAAGAAAGAACCAAGCAGATATCTCTGCAGGTTATAGAGAAAGACACCGGTCATACCGCTTCTAGTCAAGCCAAGAATGATAAGTGCGAAAAGGATCACAATTGTGATCCATTGTTTCTGCTCTTCCTGCTGTTCTCTTTTTAACTGTGCTTTAGATTTCTTCGCCACTGTTGCCTCTTAATCCTTTGTGTTAATTTCAACGATAGCAGGCAGTATCATCGGTCTCTTGCCGGTTTCATGAAGAACATAACGGGCAATCTTATCTCTGGCATCTGCCCTTACGGTCATATTGTCATAGCGCTTTTCCTTAACAGCATCATTGATGGATTTCTCCATGATACTGCCGATCTGCTTGACGATATAGTCCGCATCCTTGAGATAAATGACACCTCTGCTCTGTACATCCGGACCACCGATAATTTCCTTTGTCTTGTGATTGACAACAACGCCAATGATAATGGCCCCGTCTGTAGAAAGCAGTTCCCTGTCCTTTAAAACCATGCCTGACGCATCCAGAGATTCACCGCCGTCAACCATGATGTCACCTGTCTGAACCTTGCCGAATCGCTTCTCCAGGGTACCGTTATTGATCACAGCCACCTGTCCATTGTCCATGACAATGATACGTTCTGCATTATAGCCCATATCCAATGCGATGTTTGCATTGGATATCAATTGTCTGTATTCACCTTTCACCGGAATGTAGTATTTAGGACGCATCAGATAAATCATCATCTTCAGATCTTCAATACTTGCATGCATTGTAAAGGCACGCTTGGAATCGATAGCGACAATCTGACCAGCCTCTCTGTACAGATCATCTTCCATGCTTGCTTCACTCTTTTCTGTGCCAGGTACGGCTGGTGAAGCAATGATGACGGTATCACTGTGTCTTAATTCAATTAAGGCATCTTCCTTAGTCGCAATCTTATGTACCTTGCGGAAAATAGATGAACCTGTACCAGCCACGATAACTAGTACATTCTCCATATCGTTGGAGAAGGAAGTCTGCGGGATCTCGAGACCTGCCGGAATATGATAATAGCCAAGCTTGGCCATATCTCCCATTAACTGCTTTAATTCATCATCATAAATCATAACCTTGCGGTTATATTTATTGGCTAATTCAATTAATTCAATGACACGATAAATATTCTGGTTATATACCGTCACAAAGATTCTGCCCTTGGCATCATCAAAGTAGGATTCAATCTGATCAGTAATCCGGTGATTAGGCGCAGAGTGACCAGCCCTTGTTGAACCTACGGATTCACACATTAAAGCTAAGACACCTTCATTGCCAAGATCTGTAACATTTGTGATATCAAAGCTGAAAGCCTTGTTATCAGTATCATAATCGACAATGAATTCAGAAGAATATACCACATAGCCATCTTCAGTTTTGATGGCTACGCCAAAACCATCCGCAATAGACTGGGTTGTACCAAACGTACGGATTTCCGTACCATGAATCTTGAAGATGGCATTACGCTGAATACGATGGATATTCGGTTTTGTGATACCTTCTTTCCTGGCCTTTCTTTCAAACATCATGGCTGTTAACGGAGCCATGTAAATCGGAACTTCCGGTATTTCCTTGATTAAATGTGTCAGGGCAGCCATGACATCATCATGACCATGGGTTATGAAGACCCCTCTGATTTTCTTACGGTTTTCTACCAGATATGTAAAATCCGGAATGATCATTTCTACCCCAAGCTGTTCACCGCTTGGATATTTTAAACCGCACTCCAAAACAAATATATCGTCATTGTTTTCAACGACATACATGTTCTTGCCGTCTTCATCCAGACCGCCAAGCGCAAATATGCGTACTTTACTCATAAATTATCCTCCGCATCAATAAGATACTTTTCGTCTGTATTATATGACATTCGTCAATTCATCTCAATAAATTTACCATCAAGAGAAAAGCTTCTGACTTCGGTAATTTCTACATTGACAATCTGTCCGGTGAAATCTTCAGGAGCTGTAAAATTAACCAGTTTGTTTTCTTCGGAATACCCGGCATAAACAGATGGATTCTTTTTTGAAGGACCATCACAGAGTACTTTTACTGTCTTCCCTTCATATTTCTCGTTATTTTCTCTGGCCCACTTACGCAGATGATCATTGAGGATCTGCAGTCTTTCATTCTTGACTGCATCCGGAATCTGATCCTTCATGGACGCAGCTGGTGTACCTTCACGTGGGGAATACATGAAGCTGTAGGCACTGTCAAATTTACAATAATCCACCAGATCCAGGGTTTCCTTGAACTCTTCATCTGTTTCACCAGGAAAACCCACAATCAGATCGGTTGTAAAGGTAATATCCGGGATTCTTGACTTCAGACGGTCAAATACTTCCTTATATTGTTCTACGGTATAGCCGCGTGCCATTCTTCTTAACACTTCATCTGAACCAGACTGAACCGGCAAATGCAGTGCCGGCATGATATTCTTATAATCCAGCATTGCCTGAATTGTGGATTCTTCATAATCACGTGGGGAAGAAGAATAGAAACGGATTCTTTCAATACCTGTCTGAGCTACCGCCTTTAACAATTCTGTAAAGCCATCTTCCATATGCAGATCTTTGCCATAGGCATTGACATTCTGTCCTAACAGAACAACTTCCTTGCCACCCTGATCCTTAAGTCTTTCTACTTCTCTTAAGATATCCGTCATCCGGCGGGATCTTTCTCTTCCTCTGGTGTATGGAACAATACAGTATGTACAGAATTTGTTGCAGCCATACATGATGTCTACAAAGCCTTTCCAGGGCATGGTTCTGTTTACCGGCAGGTTTTCAATAACTCTTCCCTCTTCTGAATAAACTTCAATTCTGCGTTTCTTTGTCGTCATGACATCTTTCAGAAGATCCGGCAGACGGTAAATATTATGAGTTCCAAACACCAGATCTACCTGCGGATAGGATTTCTTAATAGTTTTAATAACAGACTCTTCCTGAGCCATACATCCGCATAAGCAGAAAATACAGTCCGGATTCTTTTCTTTTAATCCTTTCAGATTACCGATCTCACCAAATACATGTTCCTCGGCAGCCTTTCTTACTGCACATGTATTAAAGATCAGTACATCTGCCTGATCCGGTTCTTCACATCTTTTAAATCCCATCATAGCCATCGTCCCGGCTATGGTCTCACCATCTCTCACATTTGCCTGGCAGCCATATGTACGCAGGTAAAAAGTCTTCCCTTTGCCAAGCTCATAGAGAGCATCATTCATCTGAAACAAACCATATTCAGCCTGCGGTACATCCTGTGACCGCTTTGCTTCTGCCTTATGATCCGGCAGAATATCTCTATTATTATTCACTCTTTTTGCCATGGAAGCTATTATATCAGAAACAGACGCAGATATGAAAAAAACCGGTTTCCCGGTTTTTTTCAAATTGATTTGTCTTACTTCTCTGAAATTGCAGATACTGGGCATGTACCTACACAAGAGAGGCATGTGATGCAAACACTTTCGTCGCATCCGGACTTTCCGTTCTCATCGAGAGCGAGAGCACCTACCGGGCAGACACCTACACAAGCGCCGCAACCGATACATGTATCCTTATCAACTGTAACTGGCATAATGATCCTCCTTCATTTGTGTATTATAGCAAACCATCAAAGGCGGTTCAACAAACATTGTGAGTGGTTACTTTGCCAGCTCCTGTACTCTGACTTCTCTGATCAGAGTAACCTTGATCTGTCCCGGATATGTCAGCTCATTTTCAATCCGTTCACGGATATCATGAGCAATCTTGACCATGGCATCATCATCAACCTTGTCAGGCTGGACCATGACTCTGATTTCACGGCCTGCCTGGATCGCATATGCCTTATCAACACCTTCATAAGATGTTGCAATCTTCTCAAGGTTCTCCAGTCTTTCGATATAGCCTTCCATGGATTCATAGCGGGCACCAGGACGGGCGGCAGATAATGTATCTGCGGCAGCGACCAGTACAGCAATGATATCCGTAGGTTCCGTATCGCCATGATGGGAAGCTATGGAATTGACTACAATCGGATTTTCACCATATTTCTTGGCATACTTGACACCAAGTTCCACGTGTGATCCTTCCTGTTCAAAGTCTACAGCCTTGCCAATATCATGCAATAGACCGGCACGCTTAGCCAAAGTCTGATTCAGACCAAGTTCAGCTGCCATCATACCGCATAAATTAGCAACTTCCACAGAATGTTCCAGACCATTCTGGCCATAGCTGTAACGGAAGCGTAATCTTCCGACTAACTTGACTAATTCCTTATTCATTCTGCCAATGCCAAGCTTGAAGATCGTATCATTACCAATCTTGAAGATTGTTTCATTCAGATCCTTGCGGACCTTTTCAACGACTTCTTCGATACGTCCCGGCTGAATGCGTCCATCCTTCATGAGTATCTCAAGAGATTGTCTTGCGACTTCACGACGAATCGGATCAAAGCAGGAAATCGTAATCACATCAGGTGTATCATCAATGATCAGATCAAC
>CAZHUX010000010.1:0-43204 GCA_964535445.1 uncultured Galactobacillus sp.
AGTGCGGTACACCAAAGCCAGAACAGCCAGCAGCTACACAGGCAGTAAAGTTCTGTCCGAACTGCGGAAGGAGACTTTCTGATGGTGAAACATTACCGAAATTCTGCCCGGATTGTGGTTATCAGCTTCATCATTAAATCTTTGCCGGCTTTATCTGTTTTAACACTTACAGGCTGTATGGATGTCAAAGATGGAGATGACATGGTTTACCATTGGGAAAAAGAAGCATCTCTCTATGAATGGATCAATGCCGAAAATCAAA
Source organism: uncultured Galactobacillus sp. (assembly GCA_964535445.1). GTDB lineage: Bacteria > Bacillota_I > Bacilli_A > Erysipelotrichales > Erysipelotrichaceae > Bulleidia. The sequence continues at coordinate 263 of CAZHUX010000010.1, forward strand.
AGCTTCTCTTTGATCCTTCTGATCCTGTTTTATACCTGTATGAAGAAAATCAGAAAACAGGCCAATGGACATACATACTGCAGGAAGATGATGAAACATTAGTGAGTGCTGATAAAGGAAAGATTGCCGGCTTTGACAAGCTTGTATATGACCGGATTGAAAATGAAAATCATCATTTTAAAGCATGCTTGAAAGGTTACACAGGAAATACTGTAACAGATACATTTAACGCTGAAGAAATAAAGTGAGGATATTATGGGATTATTTGATAAGAAATATTGTTCCGTCTGTGAGAATAAGATCGGTTTGCTGGGAAACAGGAAACTTTCAGATGGTAATTTATGCAGGGATTGTGCAAGAAAACTTTCACCATGGTTTAAAGACAGAAAGAATACCTCTGTAGAAGATATAAAACAGCAGTTATCTTACCGTGAGGAAAACAGAGAGAAACTATCTTCCTTCCAACCGGATAAAGTTATGGGAGACCGGTATAAACTCATGATTGATACGGCAGCCGGATTCTTTACGGTTACCGATGCCAAAGATTTTATGCAGGCAAACCCTGATATTGCAGCTTTAAAAGATATTACCGGTTGTGATGTGGATATTGATGAAACAAGAAGAGAAGTATACAGAACAACTTCTGATGGTAAAAGGGCAAGTTATAATCCACCACGGTATGAATCAGATTACGACTTTACAGTAGTCATTCATGTCAATCATCCATATTTTGATGAAATGAGAATGAAGCTGAATACGCTTCCTGTAGAAGTGTCTGATACACCTGGATTATTTTCAAATACCTCACAATACATCCATTACAAAAACATGGCAGAAGATATCAAAAATACACTGATACATTATGTAAAAGAAAGTTCAGACACAGTCTGGATCTGCCCGCATTGCGGCAATCCTGGCAATACCGGTAAGTATTGCGTCAGCTGTGGTGTTTTCAGAACCTAGAAAGGAAATGTAATATGCCAACACAGGTAACGAACTACCAATGTCCTGCCTGCACAGGTCCTCTGCATTATGATGGAACTTCCGGGAAATTGAAATGTGATTATTGTGGCAAACAGTATGAACCTGATGAAATAGAAAAACTGTATGCAGAAAAAGAGAATCAATGGGATTATTCCGCATTACAAAACAGCTGGGGAAAAGATCAGAATGGGATGAAAGCTTATAACTGTCCATCCTGTGGTGCAGAATTGATTTGTGAAGAAACAACAGCAGCCTCCAGCTGTCCATATTGCGGTAATCCATCGATTATTCCCGGTCAGTTTTCCGGCTGTTTAAAACCTGATTACATCATTCCATTTAAACTCGCAAAAAAACAGGCAGAAGAGAATCTGAAAAAACATTATCAGAAAAAACCGTTTCTGCCATCTGCTTTCAAAAGATCTACTCATATTGAAAAGATCCAGGGAGTATATGTTCCATTCTGGTTATTTGACGGTACTGCAGAAGGAAACATGACTTTTCATGGCGAAAAGAAACGTATATATACAAGAGGTGACCAGGAAATAACCGAGATAAAGCACTATCAGATCTATAGAGAAGGAAGTCTTCCTTTTGAAAAGGTTCCTGTAGATGCATCTGAAAAGATGGATGATGCTTATATGGATTCCATAGAACCTTATGACTATAAGGATTTAACAGAATTTTCAAAAGCATACCTGCCCGGGTATCTTGCGGATAAGTATGATGTTCATGCGGAAGCTTGTGAAGCAAGGGCAGATAAACGCTGTCAGAATACATTAAAGGATGCCTTATGCAGAAGTGTGCAGGGATATACTTCTTTTCAACCGGTTAATGAAAACATTCAGATTCAGAAAGGTACAGTTCATTATGGACTGTTTCCGGTATGGATTCTGTATACAAGATGGAATGAGGCGGATTACCTGTTTATGATGAATGGACAGACCGGTAAGATGGCAGGGGATCTTCCGGTAAGTAAAGTGAAAATGGCCGGCAGCTTTACTCTTATAACTGCCATTCTGACGGTCATCATTTCATTGTTCTGTTATCTGTAAAGGAGAAGAATCATGCATAAGTTTCATAATCATATACTAAGATTCATAGTCTTATTATGTATCTCTGGCCTCTCTTTTACAGTGATACAGGCGGACAGTGAATACATAATTGATCATGCCGGTATACTGGGTATAGAAGAAACAGATAAACTGAATGCATACGCTGAAGAAATCAGCAGAGAGTATGACTGCGGCATATATGCTGTGACAATCACATCACATTCAGGCGATGTCCAGGACATGGCAGATGATATGTACCATAATCAGTATCATCTTGGATACGGAGAAGAAAAGAACGGTATCATGCTGTTATTAAGCATGGAAGACCGTGATTATGCTTTACTTGTAAATGGAGAGAAAGCTCAGAATGTATTTCAATATACGGATGATCTGAAGAAAGCATTCCTGGATGATTTTAAAGAAGATAACTATCAGTCAGGAATTCAGGAGTATCTTGAAACATGCGGCTGGTATTTAGAACAGGCATCCCTTGGCAAACCGGTGAAACCTTCTGTCTGGTCTTCTTTCTTTATCATCCTTGGGATATCTGCAGGGATTGCCGGAATCATTACATGGATCTTATACAAAATGAACAAAAATGTCAGAAAAGCTGTAAAAGCAGATGCATATGCCGCAGGTACAGCATCTGTTTCAAACAGTTATGATCAATATATGCATACAACTACAACAAGCCGTACCATACAAAGAAATACTTCCGGCAATGGCTCATCTATACAATCCGGTAAATTCTGATTAGGCTAAGATGACCATTAAAAGAATCGAAATCAGAACCAGAAGCAAACCTGTCATAAATAACAGGAAATGCTTCTTTTCTTTATGGATAGCAGCAAACTCTCAGATTAATGCACCTGGCCGGTAATATGGTGCGGCATGTGTACCTGTACGCTTCAGATTGATATCTCTTGCATAGCTGGTTAGCCATACTTTTTACTTCTCTTTTTAACATCAGAATACCATTTGCTATTCACATGAATGGTACAAGGATAATCAGAAAGAAGAGAAGAACAAACAATATAACCGGAACGCGGCTGGTAACATCTTTAAATGGCATCAGCAAAACAGGAATTGTATGATTGTATGTAATACTGCTAAAGCAAGAAATAATGCATTACGGTAACGGCTTCTGTCTGAATGCATGGAAAATAACAGTACTGCCCATCAGAAGACACAGAAAAGAAGATTTTCAAGCATATGTTCACCAATGATTTTCACCATAGTCCATACCTCATTTTTATACGATTCTGCCTTCTTTATTGATAAAATCCATAGCACATTATAGTTTTTTCATATTAACTGAAACAGTTCCTTTCAATTAAAGTTAAATAAATATATTGAAAGGAGAACGGCATGGAAAAGAAAAAAATATATTCATCGACTGGATTTGTACTCATCGGATTGATCGCAGGAGTTATCGTTGGCATGATCATGCCGGAATTCCTCAGTGAACCATTCAGTGTTATTACTTCTATTTATATGAGTGCATTGCAGATGATGATCTATCCGCTTGTATTCTGTTCTATTGTATTAGGTATTGTTGGTATTGGTAATATATCCAAGACAGGTAAGGTTGCTTTATATACCATTCTGTTATTTACTGCAACAACTGCCTTGGCTGCTTTAATAGGTTTAGTAGTACCGAGATTTCTGCATCTTGGCGAAGGGGTGAAAATCACCGCCCAGGAGTATGAAATAGAACCTGCCCAGATGGGAAGTATCGTTGATACGATCAAGACTCTGATTCCTTCTAATCCATTGAAAGCATTTACGGATGGCAATATGTTACAGGTACTGGTATTTGCAGTGATCTTTGGCTTTGCATGCATTGCCATTAAGGAAAAGGCTGATCCGATTGTGAAGGTAATTCAGAGTCTGAATGATATTGCCATTGCAATCGTGACATTTATCATGAAGTTTATTCCGTTTGGTATTTTCTTCTCTATTGCAAATGTGATTCATACCAATGGTCCATCTATTATTCTGCAGTTAGGGTATATTCTGATTGCCATATATATTGTCTTTGCATTATATGCAATCGTTGTTTATGGAGGCTTAGTCAAGTTTGGCGGACATATGAGTCCGATAACATTCTTCAAGGGATCTGCCCCGGCAGCTCTGAATGCTTTTGCGACATGCTCTTCCAGTGCTACATTGCCTTTATCCATGGAATGTGCAGACAAGAACCTTCATATACCAAATGAAATATCTTCTTTATCTTTACCACTTGGTGCAACCATAAACATGGATGCAGTATCTATTGCCATGTCCTTTATGATTACCTTCTTTGCGACAGCATTGAACATTCCGATCAGCTTCGGCACAATGGCTGCCTTATTAGCTGCTAATGTTCTTCTGAGTATTGGCACACCTGGTATTCCGAATGGTGCCATTGCCTCCTTTGCGGCATTAGCTCCTATGGCAGGCTTACCAGTCAATGAGATTATTGCCATGTATGCAAGTATCAATGCTCTGATTGATATGGGTGCTACCTGTGTCAATGTATTAGGCGATCTTGCCTGCTCTGTCGTTGTAAAAAGAATATTGCATTATGATACAAAAGAAGAAGAAACTGTGGTAGATTAACGCATATGACAATACAGCAGATATACTATGCGATTGTAATTGCGGATACAGGTTCAATTAATAAAGCGGCAGAGAAGCTATATGTATCACAACCAAGTCTCACTTCTGCCATGCAGGAGCTGGAAAAGTCTTTAGGCATTACCATATTCAACCGTTCTGGCAAGGGTATGACTCTGACTAATGATGGGCGTGAATTCATGATGCGTGCCCGTCAGGTATACAGTGAGTATGATGAACTGCAGCATTTCTACAGTGATCCTTCCCAGATCAAGATCAAGTTCAGTGTTTCCTGCCAGCATTATTCATTTGCCATAAAGGCATTTGCGGAGCTTGTTAAGCAGTATGGTAATTCCAAATATGAATTTACAATTAAGGAAGAAAAGACAAGAGAAGTGATTCATGATGTTTCGGATGCGTCCAGTGAAATAGGACTTTTATATCTTTCTGATTTCAACCGCAAGATTATCGGGAAGCAGTTAAACAATAATCATCTTGAATTTCACAAGCTTGTTGACGCAAAGGCATATGTCTATGTTCATCAGAGTCATCCTTTAGCCAAGCGTAAGTATGTTAACTTTGAAGCATTGAAGAAGTATCCATGCCTGCAGTTTGACCAGGGAGAAGATTCTTCGCCATACTATGCTGAAGAAATACTGAGTGAAAATGAGTATCCGTATATCATTCATACAAGTGACAGAGCTACAAATCTGAATCTGATGGTAGCTTTGAATGCTTATACACTATGCAGTGGTATTATCTGTGAAGAATTAAATGGTGATGACTTCCTGGCAATACCTTTCAGAAGTGATAAGAACAACCATAACAGTGTCATGGAGATAGGTTATATAACTTTAAAGAACAGAATTCTTTCTTCACCAGGCAAGAAGTATATAGATGAACTGGAGAAGTATCTGAAGAATCAGAAAGCAGTGAAATAAGGTAGGCTCAGACAATATATCTGAGTCTTTTTAAATACTCATTGCTATAGGTAAAACCTATATAAAAGTATTTCTTTCATGTATTGGAACTATAGCTCTGTTCGCATTACTATAGGGTCAATGAAAAAAGAAAGGACATTGAAAGATATGAATACAAACAGAAAAATCTTTACAGATATCCTTCTGAGCAGAAACCGAATGTGTTGTCCTGCTTCATATATTTCAAAGGATTAAAAATAGAAAACAATAAAAAAGAAAAATTAAGAAAGAAAAGGAGATAAATAAATCATGAGTGATATCAGAGATCCAAAGAATTGGAAATTAGAGACAAAAGCAGTATTAGCAGGACAGGAAGAACCAGAGAGTGCCTATGGCGCAAGAGCAGTTCCGATTTACGCAACATCCGCATATGTATTCAGAAACTCCCAGCACGCAGCTGACAGATTCGGACTTAGAGATTCCGGTAACATCTATTCCAGATTAACCAATCCGACTGAAGATGTATTTGAACAGAGAATTGCTGCTCTGGAAAACGGCACTGCCGCAATCGCAACGGCATCTGGTGCAGCCGCTATCACGTATACAGCCCAGGCTTTAGCAAAGAGCGGTGAACATATTGTTTCCTCCAAGACAATCTATGGCGGCACATTCAACCTGTTTGATCACACTCTGCCATTACAGAACAATGTGACAACAACATTCGTAGATCCTTCCGATCCGGAAAACTTTGAAAAGGCAATCCAGCCGAATACAAAGTTCCTGTATGCTGAATCTTTAGGTAATCCGAATGGTAATGTTGTAGATTTCGATGCCATTGCAGCAATTGCACATAAACATCATATTCCGTTTGTTGTAGATAACACATTCGGTACACCGGTTAAGATCAATCTGAAGGAGCATGGTGTTGATATTGTTGTTCACAGTGCAACAAAGTTCATCAATGGTCATGGTACAGCTATTGGCGGTGTCATTGTTGATGAAGGTACATTTGACTGGAAGGCTACAGACAAGTATCCATGGATTTCTGAACCGAATCCTTCCTATCATGGTCTGGTATTCGCAGACGCAGCTCCTGGTGCAGCATTTGCTACATATATCAGAGCAATTGTATTAAGAGATGAAGGCGCAACGATTTCTCCATTTACAGCATTCCTGGATCTGCAGGGTCTGGAAACACTGCCATTACGTGTCAACAAGCATGTAGAAAATACTCTGAAAATCGTTGACTATCTGTCTCATAATCCAAACGTAGAAGCAGTTCATCATCCATCTCTGCCAACGGAACCATCTCATGATCTGTATGAGAAGTACTTCCCGAATGGAGGCGGATCTGTCCTGACATTTGAAATCAAGGGTGATGCTGATACTGCCAAGAAGTGGATTGATAATCTGCCTATCTTCTCATTACTGGCAAATGTAGGTGATGCAAAGTCTCTGGTTATTCATCCAGCCAGCACAACACATTCCCAGCTTACTGATGAAGAACTTCTGGATCAGGGTATCAAGCCGAATACAATCCGTCTTTCCATCGGTATTGAAGATGCTGATGATCTGATTGCTGCTCTGGATGCCGCATTTGAAGCAATACAATAATATAGATTCTGAACCTCTCTTAAAATATCAGCCATATTTAATAAGAAAGGAAGTAGAATAGTCTGTTATAATCATTAACAGACGGCCTGTCGATATTCAACATACCGGCAGGCTTTCCTATATCAGGAGGTAATATGAGCAGAAACGTAGAAACAGAAGTCATTCATGGTGGTATTGAAGGAGATGCTTACACAGGCAGTGTTAATACCCCGATTTATCAGACAAGCACCTATAAGCAGGATGGACTAGGTGTACGCAGACAAGGCTGGGAGTATTCCCGTACCGGTAATCCGACGAGAGCTGCCCTGGAATCTTTGATCGCAGATCTGGAAAAAGGAAAGGCAGGCTTTGCCTTTGGCAGTGGCATGGCTGCTATTACAGCTGTCTTATCATTATTAAAGAGCGGTGATAAAGTCATCATCTCCGATAATGTATATGGCGGTACTTTCCGTGTTTTGGATAAGGTATTCAATCATTTTGGTATTACCTATGAACAGGTAGATACAACAGATCTGAAGGCTTATGAAGAAAGCCTTACGGATGATGTCGCATTAGTACTGATTGAATCACCAGCCAATCCTTTATTAACTGTTACAGATATACAGAAGACAGCAGAGATAGCACATGAGCATCATATTCTGTTTGCCGTAGACAACACCTTCATGTCTCCATACTTACAAAGACCAATTGAACTAGGCGCTGATATTGTCATTCACAGTGCCACCAAGTATCTTGGCGGTCATTCTGATCTTGTCGCAGGTCTGGTTGTTGTAAATGATGATGATCTGAAGGATAAGCTTGCATTCATCCAGAACAGTACTGGTGGTGTTTTAGGCCCATTTGATTCTTTCTTATTAATCAGAGGTATCAAGACATTAGCTGTAAGAATGGACAGACATACGGAGAATGCCCTGAAGATTGCACAGGCATTACATGATGATCCTGCCGTAAAGAAAGTCTATTATCCGGGATTACCAGATGCACAAGGCTATGATATCCAAAAGAAACAGGCAAAAAACGGTGGTGCCATGATCAGCTTTGAATTAGATGAAAAGCATGATTATAAGAAGTTCTTTACATCTCTGCATATCATTCAGTTAGCTGAATCGTTAGGTGGTGTAGAGAGTCTTGTATGCCATCCTGCCAGCATGACACATGCTTCTATTCCTTATGAAATCAGACAGGAAGAAGGTATTACGGATAATCTGATTCGTCTCAGTGTTGGTATTGAAAATGCAGATGATCTTTTAGAAGATCTTCATGAAGCAATAGAAAAGAGTGAAATACAATGAAATACGCAGATGCCATGCAGGATCTTATAGGCAATACACCACTATTAAAGATCAATCACTATGATTTACCAGAAGGTGTTTCTGTTTATGCAAAACTGGAATTATTAGAACCGGCTGGTTCTGTTAAAGACAGAGTCGGCAAGGCAATGGTAGAAGATGCAGAAAAGACGGGAAGACTTAAAAAAGGCGGTACCATCATTGAAGCAACTGCCGGCAACACCGGTATCGGAATAGCTTTTGCGGCATTAAACAAAGGCTATCATGTTATCTTTGTTGTACCTTTGAAATTCTCTCAGGAAAAGCAGAAGATCATGCGCGCATTCGGAGCTGAAATTGTTCATACACCAGCAGAAGATGGAATGCTTGGCGCCAGAAAGAAAGCTAAGGAAATACAGGCAGAAATACCTGGTTCTGTAATCATGGGACAGTTTGTCAATCCGGCAAATCCTGATGCCCACTACAGAACAACAGGTCCTGAGATATGGAGAGATCTTGATGGTCATGTCGATGCCTTTGTCATGGGTGCCGGTACAGGCGGAACCTATTCAGGTATCATGAAATATCTGAAAGAAAAGAATCCGGATATACAGGGTGTATTAGCTGATCCGGTAGGTTCTACTATCGGTGGAGGCGAACACGGTCACTATAAGATAGAAGGTATTGGTAATGACTTTATCGCAGATACCATGGATATGTCTCTTGTAGATAAAGTATATAAGATCAGTGATGATGAAGCCTTTGAACAGGTAAAGCAGCTGGCACAGAAAGAAGGGGTACTTGCCGGATCCTCCAGCGGGGCAGCTTTTGCGGGTGTGTTAAAGCTGATCCAGGATGGTTTTAAAGGGAATATCGTAACGTTATTCCCGGATCGTGCGGAACGCTATTTCTCCGAAGGTATTCTGGATTAAAAATCTCAGGAATGCTGTTATCTCATATTGCGGATATAATGACCTTAGATAGTAAGAAAGGCTTATTATGAAAGACGACAATATTCAGATCGCAGAAGAAAATCATCAGATTCTAAGAGAGAACTATTATTTCTGTAATAATCATAAAGTATCATTTCAATACAGTCTTAAAGATCATCAGAAAGTAGAAGTTATTGATCCAAAATATATTCATGCATTAAAAGAACCGGATCATCCGGCTGATCATAATGCAGATGTAATGGTGATAGATGCCGACAGCTATGCTGTACCTGGTGATAATGTCATGAACTTTGCCAATGCATATCATCCCGGCGGTGGTTATCTGAATGGCTCTTCTGCCCAGGAAGAAAGCTTATGCAGGGAAAGTACCCTGTATGCCTCTATTGCAAATAAGGATGCAGAAATCATGTATCGCAGTAATAAGGCTTCTAAGAATCCTTTCAATACGGAATATATGCTGATAAGTCCATGTGTGGAAGTATTCAGAGATGGTGAGAATACCTATCTGAAAAAGCCATTTACAACTTCTGTTATGACTCTGGCTGCACCAAATCTCTGCTATGATCCAAAGTTCTATAACGCTCATATATCTGAAGATGAACTTGATACATATATGATTAACCGGTTAAGATCCTATTTCATGGTTCTTTATGATAAAGGATATAAAACCATTACTACCGGGGCATGGGGATGCGGTGCATTTGGTCATGATCCATATAAAGTATCAGGATATTTTAAGACTCTGCTCTATGAAGAAGGGTGGATTCATAACTTTGACAAGATCCTCTTTGCCGTAAAATGCGGCAGGGATAAAACAAACTATGAAGCATTTAAAAAGAGAATCGGCTGATTCTCTTTTTAATGACCGATCTCTTTTGCTCTTGCAATACATTTTTCATCCGCATTATGAATGATCTTTTCCATATTCTGAGCATGTAATTCCTGTATGGCTTCAATGGTTGTACCGCCCTTGGAACATACTTCATCAATAAACTCTGATAAAGGCTTATCTGCATTTTTCTGTAACAGCTTTCCTGAACCTATGACAGTCTGTACCAATAATGCTCTTGCGTCTGCTTCATCCACACCACGTGCTTCTGCATCCTTGAGAATACACCAGACAAGGTAATAGACATAGGCAGGGGTAGAACCATGTACAGCTACGATATCATCCATCTTATCTTCCGGAATGGTTCTTGTAACACCCATGGATTGGAATAACTGGAAGACAAAGTCATAATCATCTGCCTGGCAGTTATCTGACATGCATAATGCTGTAGCACCTTCATTAATCTGTAAAGGAGTATTCGGCATTGCCCGGATAACCGGAACACCATGCAGTTCTTCCTGCAGGTGTTTAATCGACATACCTGTTACAATCGATAAGATAACTTCTATATCCGCTCCCTGCAGTTCTCTGAAGACATTAGGCGCCTGTTGCGGGGTTACGGCAATCAAAACAATATGGGAATTGTCTGCCAATTCCTTAGCGGAAGACATCTGATCAAAGCTTTCCAGCTTACAATCTCTTGCGGCATGTTCACTCTTGTCATATACCGCTATCTGATAGCGTTCCAGGTATTCTTTATTAACTGCACCTCTGGCAATCGCAACACCCATATGACCGAATCCGATAATACCTAATGTATACTTTCTGTCTGACTTCATTTTCTGATCTCTCCATTTCCTTCCAGATGATATGTATAGGTTGTTAATTCCCGTAATCCCATTGGGCCTCTGGCATGCAGTTTCTGGGTACTGATGCCGATCTCTGCGCCCAGTCCGAATTCAAACCCATCGGTAAATCTTGTTGAAGCATTGTGATAGACACAGGCACTGTCAACACCATTCATGAATGTCTCTACATGTTCAGGGGTTTCTGAGACAATGGCATCACTGTGGTGCGTACCGTATTTTTCAATATGATCAACTGCTCCTTCTGTATCTTTTACAATCTTCAGATTCATAATCAGATCATTGTATTCGGTGTAGTAAGACTCTTCATCAGCTTTCTGAAACCATGGAACAATCTTTAAAGAAGCTTCATCCCCGTAAACTGTTACATGATGTTCCTTCAGCTTTTCAGCTAATACCGGTAAGAAGGTATCCGCAATCTTTTCATTCACAAGTAATGTTTCCATGGCATTGCATACCGAAGGACGCTGACACTTGGCATTGATCACTATATTCACGGCCATATCATAATCCGCGGACTCATCCACATATACATGACATACACCGGCTCCTGTTTCAATAACCGGTACTTTGGCATTCTGTACAACTGCCTGAATCAGCTTCTTCCCGCCACGCGGTATTAAAAGGTCCACACTGTTGCGGTCAGAGATAAATGCATTGGTTTCTTCATGGGTAGGCTTTTCCGCTAACAATACGGCATTCTCATTGAGATGATGGTCTCTTAAAGCTTTCTTCATGCAGGAAACAATGGCATAACAGGACCGATACGATTCTTTGCCGCCTTTTAAGATACAGACATTACCTGACTTGATACACAAGGCACTGCAGTCAGCGGATACATTCGGACGTGATTCAAAGATGATGCCGATAACCCCAATCGGAACGGTTATCTTCTGTAAATGAATACCGCTTTTAATGACTCTGTCTTCCAGAACGATATGCAGGGGATCCTCTAATAAAGCTGTTTCCTTAACGCCTTCTGACATAGCATTTATTCTGGCTTCATCTAATGTCAGACGATCAATCAAGGAAGGTTTCATGCCTGATTCTTCAGCATCTTTTACATCTTTCTGGTTTGCCGCAAGAATATCTGCCATATCTTCCTTCAGATATTGGGCAAAAGAGAGAAGTACATTTGTCCGGGTATCATTATCCGTCTGTCTGATCTCTTTAAATGCAACCTTGGCGGAAATACTCATTTCCTTTAAAGTCATACTTCTGACTCCTTTCTGGTGAATACGGTTCCCACAGACTTTCCTTCCAGAATGTCATATAAAGATTCCGGATTTTCACCATTTGTAATGATCATATCAATATTATTCTTCAAACAGATATCTGCCGCATAAATCTTTGTTTCCATGCCGCCGGTTCCCTGATCCGTTCCTGCGCCACCGGCAAGAGAGCGGATATGTTCATCAATTTCATGAACCACCGGAATAAGGCGGGCATTCTTTTTGACTCTTGGATCAGTCGTATACAGACCATCAATATCAGAGAAGAGCACAAGCAGATCTGCGTCAGCACTTTCTGCGACCATCGCTGCCAATGTATCATTATCACCAATCGAAGTGATTTCGGTTGTACTCATCGTATCATTTTCATTTAAGACCGGAATGGTACGCAGTCTGATCAGTTTCTGTAATGTATTGACAAAGTTTTCTCTTCTTCTTTCATTCTGAAGATCTTCTCCTGTTAACAGGATCTGCGCTACATTGTGATTATATTCAGAAAACAGTTTGTCATAGACATACATTAACTCACACTGGCCAACTGCTGCACATGCCTGCTTGCCCGCTATATCCGATGGCTTTTTGGAAAGCCCCAGCTTGCCGACACCCATGGCAATCGCACCAGAAGAAACAAGAAGTACCTCTTTACCGGAATTCTGGATATCACTTAATACCCGGCATAACTTTTCTACATGGCGGATATTCAGTCTTCCGCCGCTGTAACAAAGGGTAGATGTACCGACTTTTACAACAATTCTTTTCCACTTGTTCATATGTTTTCTCACTTTTTTAAATTATAGACGATTATGTCATATTTTCACCGCTATAGTACAATAGAATCATGTTTATTATTACCTGCTGGATAGAACATCCCGTCAGAAGACTGGATCAGACATTTACATATTTATCAAAACAATACGCAGAACCAGGGTGCAGAATTCTTGTGCCTTTTGGCAAAAGAGAATTAACTGGCTTTGTTGAAACATGCACGTCTTCAGATGAAACAGAAGAAGAAATATCCAAAAGACTTGGCATGCAGTTAAAGTATGTGAAAGAGATACTGGATACAGAACCTTTGATTACAGAAGAACTGCATGATCTTGCCTTATGGATGCGTAAAGCATATCTCAGTACTGCCATATCCTGCTTTCAGGCAATGCTGCCATCAAAGATCAAGCCTGTTTCTTCGAAGAATCATATTCTTTATGAAAAATGGGTAAAGTTATCTGATACAGAAGTTTCCCTGACTCCAAAACAGCTGGAAGCTTATCTTTTTGTAAAAGAAAAAGGAGAAGTCAGATATTCTGAATTCAGAAAGAAATATCCGAATCAGGCTCATGCATTAATTGAAAAAGGTGCTCTTATTGCATTTCAGAAGGAAAAAGAAGCAGTACAGAAAGAAACAGATCATCTTGCCAAACCATTACCATTATTGCCATGTCAGAAAAAGGCATATGATGAAATTACAAACACAGAGGATGATGTATATCTGATCAAAGGCGTTACCGGTTCCGGAAAAACAGAGGTATATCTGCATCTGGCGGAAGATGCCTTAACTCATCATAAACAGGTACTGATTCTTGTTCCGGAAATCTCTCTGACCCCGCAGATGATCAAAAGGGTGAAAGAACGCTTTGGCTCCAGGCTTGCCGTGTACCATTCCGGTCTCAATGCCCAGGAGAAATATGAACAGTATAAGCTTGTTAAAGAAGGAAAGGCAGAGATTGTTGTCGGCACAAGATCTGCTGTCTTTCTGCCATTTGCTTCATTAGGACTGATCGTTATGGATGAAGAACATGATGCCTCTTACAAGCAGGAGAACCAGCCTTGCTATCATGCAAGGGATATAGCCATATGGAGAGGCAGATATCATCATTGCAAGGTAATACTTGGTTCTGCTACACCATCCCTGGAATCTTATGCAAGAGCTTTGAAACATGTTTATCATCTGATTGAAATGAATCAGCGGATTAACAATACAATGCCGGAAATTCAGGTTGTCTCTATGCGTGAAAATATGAAGAAGGGTGGTAATGCCATCCTTTCGGAAGAATTAAAAGAAGCATTGAAACAATGCCTGAACAATCATAAGCAGGCTATTCTGCTTTTAAACAGGAGAGGCTATCATTCCAAATTACGGTGCAGAGATTGTGGAGAAGTATTGAAATGTCCGCATTGTGATATCGCAATGAGCTGGCACAGAGATATTCATAAATTAAAATGCCATACATGCGGTTATGAGATGAAAGTACCGCATATCTGTCCATACTGTGGTTCCACCAGCGGTTTTACTACCTATGGCTTTGGTACGGAAAGACTCGAGGCAGAAGTGCAGGCGGTATTCCCCGATGCACGTTTATTGAGAATGGATGCGGATACAACTTCCCGTAAGGATGCACATGAAAAACTGCTGGCATCCTTTGAAAGACATGATGCAGATATTCTGCTTGGTACCCAGATGATTGCCAAAGGTCTTGATTATCCGGATGTTACTTTAGTTGGTGTTATCAATGGAGATGCAGGCCTGGCCAGAAATGATTTCCGCTCGGTAGAAACAACTTTTGATCTTCTGATGCAGGCGGCAGGCCGGTCTGGCAGAAGTCAGGATCCCGGTAAAGTCATCTATCAGGTCAATGATCCTGATCATTACGCTGTACGATGTGCCGCAAAAGGCGATTATGAAACTTTCTTCCGCTATGAGATGCAGTTCAGACATGCCGGACAGTATCCGCCATATACATATCTGATTGCTTTAACAGTTACAGATTCCAGCCAGCAGGCATGTGACCATCTTGCGATAGAAGTCAAAAACAGCCTGCATGGAAATTTCAAGGTGATCGGTATTATTACACTGTTAAAGATACAGGATAAAGCAAGAGACCGTATTCTTTTGAAGGGTAAGGATATCGATGAAATGAGAGAAGCTGTACAGAAATTTCTTGATGAAACAGCTTTGGATATAAAGGGATTACGGATAGATGTGAATCCGATGGTATTAGAATGATTAATGAAAGAAAAACAGTCTGGGATATTTTAAAGAGAGTATTTGAAGAACATGGCTATGCTTCTTTAATCATGCGTAACATGAAAGATATACCTGTTGATAAAAGAGGATTTATTACCGAATGTGTCTATGGCACAATCCGTAATTATTCCTTATTGGAATATCAATGGCGGAGATATGCGGATCATGTAAAGACAGGTACGGCTTTATTACTGGATACGGCATGTTATGAAATGTTCTTTATGAATTCTCCATCCTATGCGGTTGTGAATGAAACCGTATCGCTAGCCAGTAAGCATGAAAAGGGTTTTGTCAATGCCGTGCTGCATAAAGTATTAAAGAATGGACTGCAGGAATCTGATGATCCATCCATACAGTATTCTCATCCTGACTGGATCATTCATATGTGGAATGCACAGTATGGCAAGGAAAAGACTCTGGAAATCTTAAAGAATGATCAGATACGTCCGGATGTAATGGGAAGAGTGAATACATTACTCAGCAGTAAAGAAGAAATTGAAAAGATGGATGGCATTCATTTCATCAATGATCTTTCTTTTACTTCAGAAAAGCCGCTTCAGCACACAGCTATGTTCCAGAATGGCAGTATCCTGATTCAGAATCCCGGCAGTGTGGAAATAGTCAATGAAATGCATGTAAAGCCTGGCATGAAGGTTCTGGATGTATGTGCCGCTCCCGGTACCAAGACACAGCTCGTGGCTATGTATATGCACAATAAAGGGTCTGTAACAGCCTGTGATCTCTATGAGCAGAGAGTCAGGTTAATTGATGAATTAATGGATCGAACCCATGTATCCATTGTGCATACAAAGGTCCAGGATGCTATGACACCACATGCATTTCCTGAAGGAAGCTTTGACCGTATACTTTGTGATGTACCTTGTTCTGGTCTAGGTGATTTATCCCATAAGCCGGAGATCAGATGGCATTTAAAACCTGAAAATATTGATGAACTTGTTAAAACCCAGGCAGAGATATTTGAAAATGCATCTGAATATCTGAAAGAAAATGGCATTCTTGTATACAGTACCTGTACTTTAAACAAGAAGGAAAATGAAAGACAGATATCCTCTTTTCTGAAGAAACATCCGGAATTTACTTTGTTAAATGAAAAGACTATCTTCCCTCATGAAGGCATGTATGATGGCTTTTATATGGCATCTCTGCGCAAAAATGAGTCTTGTATGATAGAATGAAGAACGTATGCAAACGATTTATGATCTGAATTTAAAACAGATGGAAAACATGCTTGCAGGATATGGTCAGAAGCCATACCGTGCAAAGCAGATTTTTTCATGGCTGTATAGAAAAAGAGTAATGTCATTTGATGAAATGACAGATCTGCCTGCTTCCTTAATTGAAGCATTGAAAAAAGAATATTACATCATGCCTGTTAAAGAGATAAAGAGACAGGTATCTCATGATGGTACAATCAAGTTTTTAACAGAATTAACCGATGGCAGCAGTGTCGAGCTTGTATTGATGCACTTTCATTTTGGAGACTCCTTATGTGTCACCACTCAGGTTGGCTGTAATATGGGATGTTCTTTCTGTGCTTCCGGTCTTTTGAAGAAACAGAGAGATCTGAGTGCTGGTGAGATAGTTGGCGAAGTCATGTTTGTACAGAAACAGCTGGATGAAGAAGACAGAAGGGTAGATAACATTGTTGTCATGGGCACAGGTGAACCATTTGATAACTATGATAATGTGCTGAATTTCTGTTCTATTGTTAACAGTGATCATGGTCTGGCAATCGGGGCAAGGCATATCACGATTTCCACATGCGGTATTGTGCCGAAGATTCATGAATTTGCCGAAGGGCATTATCAGTACAATCTTGCGATATCCCTGCATGCACCAACAGATGAATTACGCCGTAAGCTGATGCCGGTTGATAAAGCGTATCCACTGGATGAATTAATGGCCGCATTACGCTCGTATAGTGAAGATAATCATCGTCGTCTGACGTTTGAATATATTCTTTTGCATGATGTCAATGACTCTGATGAGATGGCTGTAACACTTGCTAATCTTGTTCATGGCATGAATGCATATGTGAATCTGATTCCGTATAATGAAGTAGATGAAAACGGTTATCAGGGTGTCAGTGAAAAGAGAGCTCTGCATTTCTATGATGTATTGATGAAGCATGGTGTAAAAGCTACATTACGTCAGAAACATGGTGATGATATAGATGCTGCCTGCGGACAATTGCGGGCAAAACATGAAAGGGCAAAGAGCAGTTCATGAAATATTATGGAATCACAGATAAAGGACTGATCAGATCGACAAATCAGGACAGTTATGTCATAGCGGCTAACAGTGCTGATGATGTTTTTGCGATAGTCGCAGATGGTATCGGTGGAAATCTTGGCGGGGATATAGCCAGCCGCATGGCAGTGCGTTTCTTCTCCAAGGCTTTCAGTGAAACGGAAGCTTTTACGAGTCCTGATCAGGCCAGAAAATGGATTTCTGATGCAGTCAAAGAAGCCAACCGTCAGATCTATGCCTATGGACAGTCCCATCCCCGTTTTAAAGGCATGGGCACAACCTTATGCGGTGTCATGATCACACAGTTTGGCAAGATGGTAGTCAATATCGGTGATTCCAGATGCTATGCATGGTTTGAAGATGGCAGGGTAAGGCAGTTAACGACTGATCATTCTTTAGTCAATGACATGCTTTTACATGGTGAATTGACCCTTGAAGAAGCAAAGAACTATCCTAAGAAGAATGTATTAACCAATGCCCTTGGTGTATGGGAGAATGTCAGAAGTGACATTGATCTGCATCAGGAAGACATGGATGGCATGATGTTATGCTCGGATGGTCTTCATGCTTATGTGGATAGTGAAGAGATTAATGAGATCCTTTTAGATCATTCTACAGATCCTGCTTTACGGGCAAGAAAACTGTTAAAGTGTGCCCTGGACGCAGGCGGTTTTGATAATGTCACAATTGTTTTAATTGATATGGAAGGAGAGAAACGATGAATAAGAAGAATGTAATTGCCAATCGTTATGAAGTCGTTTCTCACCTTGGTCAGGGCGGTATGGCTGATGTTTTCTTGGCTGTGGATACCATTCTGAACCGTCAGGTTGCAATCAAGATATTGCGGGCTGATTTGTCTACGGATGCAGTCAGTATTCTGCGCTTTGAAAGGGAAGCCCAGGCTGCCGCAGCACTTGCGCATCCAAATATAGTAGAAATCTATGATGTAGGTGATTATAAAGGTCATCACTTTATCGTCATGGAATATGTACCGGGCAAGACATTGAAACAGGTCATCCGCTCCCGGGGACCATTAGTCACAGAAGAAGCTGTGGATATCATGAAACAGATGTGTTCTGCTATAGCAGAAGCACACAGCCGCGGCATTATTCATCGTGATTTAAAGCCGCAGAATGTTATTGTCAAAGCAGATGGTTCTATCAAGATCCTGGATTTTGGTATTGCGACTGCCAAGGGATCGATGCAGCTGACCCAGGCTAATAATGTCATGGGTTCTGTCCATTACCTGGCACCGGAGTTAGCCCGTGGTGAAAAAGCGTCTCCGCAATCGGATATCTATGCTTTAGGTATATGTTTCTATGAGATGCTGGCAGGGGATGTTCCTTTTAAGGCAGATCAGGCTGTTCAGATAGCCTTAAAGCATATGCGTGAACCTATGCCTTCCATCAGGGCTGTCAATTCTTCCGTACCGCAGTCAGTAGAAAACATCATCACAAGAGCAACTGCCAAGGATCCTGCCCAGCGCTACCGCAGTTGTGATGAAATGCTGAGAGATGTTTCTACATGCTTAAGACCGGAAAGACTGAATGAAAGAAAACTGGTTCTGAAGCCTGTTATAAAAAATAATGATAATACCAGGACGGAAAAGCAGCCGGAAGAAAAAGAAGAAAGAAATTATAAAACAGAATCTCACCGTACTAATGAAAAGCAGCCGGTAAAGAAGAAACATACCCGCAATACAAAAGTGCTTGTCATCATCATGATTCTCGTAATTTTAATCGGTGCCGGCAGTGCCGTATTGTATAACCTTGTACGTAATGGCACGATTTCCTTTGGTGACCACACAATGCCGAATATTACCGGTATGACGATTGAAGAAGCCGCAGATGCATGTAATGAAGCAGGTATCACTCTGGATCAGGAACATATTACCTATGAATTAACGACGGATACAGCTTCCGGTATCATTATCTCTTCTGATCCTGAATCCGGTACATCCGTGAATAAAGATACGACCGCTACAATTACTGTTTCCAGTGGTATTGGAGTGAAGGCAGAAGATTATACAGGTCAGAAGATTACCGATGTAGAAAAGAATCTTGAAGATAAATATCCGTATCTGAAGATTACTGCAAAAGAGGAATCCAGTTCCGAGGCGCCTGGCACAATTATCCGTCAGGAACAATTGGAACCAGGTCAGCTCTTTGATCCGAGTAAGGCAGCACAGATAACTCTTGTCTACAGTGCGTATCCAACCGTGACAATACCTACCGATATCATGGGTATGGATATCAATTCCGCTGCGGCAGAGTTAGAAGGAATGGGTCTTGAAGTACGTACTTCAGCCCGTGATACAACCCAGATGAGTCAGGAAGAGATAGATGAATTAACCGTAGGAGTCGTTGTCGAATGTGATCCTGCGGCAGGTACTTCCTTTACCCAGACAGATGATAACTATGTCACGCTTTATTACTATTAATGGTGGATATGAAGGCTAGAATTATAAAGATTGTTTCCAAGGAATATACGGTTACGGATGAAGACAATAACCGCTATGATGCCATATTGACAGGAAAGATCCGTCGTCAGTCTGTACCGGTTACAGGGGATATGGTTATCTGTAACTATACGGATAACCGCTGGGTTATTGAAAAGATCCTTCCGAGAAAGAATTCCATGCGCAGACCTGCCGTCGCAAATGTCGATCAGGTATTGATTGTCATGAGTGTAAAGGATCCTGATTTTTCACCTGCCTTAATTGACCGGTTAAGCATGTTAATCATGGCCAGTGGTCTGAAACCAATGTTAATTGTCACAAAATGTGATTTAGGTATTGATGAAAGAACCGAAAAGCATATTGAAGAATATGAAAGAGGACCAATGCAGGTAATCCGTACTGCCAAAGGATCATTAGATCCTTCCCTGGCAGGATTCTTAAAAGGAAAGGTATCTGTATTAACCGGTCAGTCCGGGGCAGGGAAGAGTACTTTATTAAATCAGCTGGAGCCTTCTTTTCATCTTGCAACGCAGGAGATATCCAAAGCATTAGGCAGAGGAAAACATACAACCAGACACAATGAACTGCACTCTGTTGCGGGAGGACTGGTCGCTGATACACCAGGCTTTTCATCATTGGATTTTTCACATATCAATGCGGATGAATTAGGCAGTTATGTACCTGACTTTGTGCCATATATAGGCAAGTGCCGCTTTAATGACTGCATTCATCAGAATGAACCTGATTGTGCCATCAAGCAGGCGGTAGAACGTGGAGAAATACCTGAAACAAGATATGAAGATTATCTGCAGGTATTAGAGATCATACAGGAGAGGAAGGTAAAGTACTGATGATTGTTGCACCAAGCGTATTATCACTGGATTACAGTGATACAAAGGGACAGATAGAGGCATTGAATGATTCCGCAGCCAGATGGATTCACTATGATGTTATGGATGGACACTTTGTGCCGAATATCACTTTCGGACCAGATATTCTGAAAGCATTCTGCCGTTCGAGTTCCTTAGTGAAAGATGTACATCTGATGGTATCTGATCCGGAATATTATTCCGATATATTTATTGATGCAGGTGCGGATATTGTGACATTTCACTATGAAGCATTAGACAGTGAAGAAAAGATTCATAAGCTTTTTGATAAGATTCATAGTCGTGGCCAAAAGGCAGGCATATCGATTCGTCCTCATACCGAAGTATCCGTATTACAGCCATATCTCAATGAAGCAGATCTGATCCTTGTGATGAGTGTAGAACCGGGATTCGGTGGTCAGAAGTTCCAGAAAGAAGCACCGGGCAGAATCTCTGCAATTAAAGACATGTGCATCAAAGCAGAGTCAGATGCATTATTGGAAGTAGATGGCGGCATCAATCTTGAAACCGGAAAGCTCTGTGCAGATGCAGGAGTTGATGTATTAGTAGCCGGCAGTTATATCTTTAAGAATGATATCAGAAAGGCAGCGAAGAACTTATGCGCGCTTTAATAGCCTTAAAGCTTCATGATGATTTTCATTCCTTACAAGGTGATTTCATCGGTGCTGATAAAGGAGCTTTGGAACTTGCTGAACTTGGCATTCATATGAAGCTTGCCATCGGTGACTTTGACTCCATAGAAAAAGAAGATCTGAATAAGATCAGAGCTTATGCAGATGAAGTAATTGAATTAAACCCCGTCAAGGATGATACAGACTCAGAGGCTGCTATTCATGCGGCTATGGATCGTGGATATGAGGAAGTATGGCTATGTGGAGCAACAGGCGGCAGAATGGATCATTCTCTGATCAATCTGCGTATAGCAATGAAGTATCCTGGTGTTGTATGGCTTCATGATGAACATAATCTGATTCATGCGGTGGAAAAAGGTGACTATACAATCCATAAGCAGGATTATTCCTATATCTCTTTCTTTACCGATACAAAGGCTGTCGTTACATTAGAAGGCTTTGCATATCCTCTGGATCATCGTACATTAACCCAACAGGATCTTTATACAGTCTCTAATGAGATAAAAGGGGATACAGGCATTCTGCATGTACAGGAAGGTAAAGTTCTGATCATGCAGACAAAGGATTAAACATAAAAAAAGATTCCTCAGGGAATCTCTTTTTATATCCTTACTCAGGCCTTTGCTACTGCCTTGGCGTTCTTGGACTTCAGTGTCTTTAATGCACGTGCAGAAACTCTGACTGTCTGTGGCTTGCCATCAATAACCATATGAACTTTCTGCAGATTGACATTCCAGCGTCTTCTTGTAGCACGCAGAGAATGAGAACGTCTGTTTCCACTTAACGCTTTCTTACCGGATACGGCACAAACTCTTGACATATACCATAACCTCCTTCGCTCATAAATGCTTGATTAATTTAACATAGAACAGGCTTGTTTGCAATAGAAAAATGAACTTCAGAATGCCAAATAAATGAAATAGTTAAATTGAATACAGTGTATGATTTAAGCATCATTATCTGAAACATTATGTCATTGTATTGTTTTATCTGCCTTTTTTTGTGATAGACTTAATATGTTATTTGAAAGGAGACTTCATGAGCGATAAACAGATATTTGCTGCAACAGAAATTTCTGACCATGAGGTTCGCCTGATCGTTGGCGAGTTTTTCAATACCAGATTCAATATTATTAAAGTAGAGCGGATTCCATGTGATGGTCTCTCATTTAATAAGGTTGTCAATGCCGAAGCAATTACCGATGCATTGAAGAAGGCAGCTGAGAATACGAAGAAGATGCTTGGGGCCGACATTAAAAAGGTCCTGCTGGCTATGCCATCCTATCGTCTGAAACGATATTCGGTACGTTCTACTGTCAGCATCGATGGCATTGATGGAAAGATTACGATCCAGGATGTACGTAATGCCGTAGAAAAAGCAGAAAGTGTCAGTATTGGCAAAGAATATGCCTTAATACAGACCGTATGTGTGAAATATATTATTAATGGAATTGCCACAAGAAGAATTCCATTAGGAGAGAAATGTGATCAGATGTCCGTAGACATTGATCTTCTCTGTGCAGACCGCAAGCTCTCCTATGACCTGGTTACATGCGTAGAAAAGGCAGGATTGCAGGTATTGGATATCTTCCCTGATATCTATGCAGTAGGCAAGGAAGCAGCTTTGTTTGAACAGTCTGTTAACAAGCAGGTAGTTGTACTGAAAGTTGAAAGATACAATACAACGCTTGGCTTATTAAGAAAAGGAAGACTGATGACTGCAGCCGTGATGCCGACAGGCATCGGTACATTAGTACAGCCGGTTGTTGAAAAGTATGGAATACCTGTTAATACAGCAGTAGAACTGTTAAAGTATTCAGCCCGTCTGGATCAGAAGGTATGTTCTTCTAATCCAGTGCATATATGGAGTGCAGAAGGAAAAACACATACGATCAGTGAACAGCAGCTTGTTGACTGTGTCAGAAATGACGTTGATCTGTGGCTGAATGCGATCCAGAAGACTTGTGAGCCAATCTTGCAAGCTGGTGAAACAACTGTTATTATTACAGGCGAAGGTGGCGAAACAGAGGGTCTGGATCATCTGATCAGAGACAGACTGCAGACAGAAGTCCGGTATTATATTCCTGATACATTAGGTGGAAGGAATGCAGGACTGACAGCTGCGCTCGGACTTTTCTATGCATATCAGGATAAGATGCCTGTATATGGATATGCAGAAGACAGTCTGGATATGGACGCATTTGAAAAAGCTGTTTCGTACCGGGATAAGACACCCGGCAGCACAAATAAAGAAGATACGATTACAAGTAAACTGAAGGGATTGTTCCTTGAGGGGAAGAAATAACAGGCAAGAGGTAAGGACATGGCAGATTTAGAGTATAACCAGATAGCAAAAATCAAAGTTTTCGGTATCGGCGGTGCCGGAAGCAATGCGGTTAACCGTATGGTACAGGAAGGTGTGCAGGGCGTAGAGTTCTATGTAGCAAATACAGACCTGCAGGCGCTGGACATTTCGCCGGTTGCGAATAAGATTCAGCTTGGCAAAGAAGGATTAGGTGCCGGCGGTAATCCGGATAACGGACGCAAGGCCGCAGTTGAATCAGAAGATGCAATCCGTCAGGCAATGGAAGGTGCAGATATGGTGTTCCTCACAGCCGGAATGGGTGGTGGAACCGGAACTGGTGCTGCTCCATTATTTGCCAAGGTAGCCAAGGAAATGGGATGCCTGACAGTAGGCATTGTCACAAAGCCATTCTCATTTGAAGGCAAGAAGAGAATGATTCAGGCTGAACAGGGTCTGGAACAGTTAAAGGAATATGTAGATTCCCTGATCATCATCTCCAACAACAAGGTATTGGAAGTCATTGGTCATATTCCATTTGAAGATGCATTCAAGGAAGCTGATAACATCCTGCGTCAGGGTGTTCAGACAATTACTGACCTGATTGCCGTACCGGCAATGATCAACCTTGACTTTGCGGATATCAAGTCTGTCATGGAAGGACAGGGTTCAGCATTATTCGGAATTGGTATGGCTGATGGTGATAACAAGGCCAAGGAAGCTGCTGAAAGAGCTATCCAGTGCCCGCTGCTGGAAGCTTCTATCCAGGGCGCAAAGAGTGCCATCATCAACGTTACCGGTGGTGCTACAATGTCCGCTTATGATGCAAGTGAAGCAGTAGATTATATCAGACAGGCTGCCGGAAATGATATTGATATCATTTTCGGTGTCGCAATCAATGATAAGATCGGTGATTCCATCATCGTATCTGTTATCGCAACAGGATTTGATTTACCAAAGCCTGATATGATTCCAAGTGATGGACCTGCCTCTGAAAAGAGTCCTGTATCTGCAGGCGCAAAGGCTTCTGATAATACAAAGAAGAATGACAGTGTTGTCGCAGAAGATGATGTCGATGATGTTACATTCGGTGTCTCCGATGATGACGATGAAGATGATAATGTCATCCCTGGCTTCTTCAGAAAGAACTGAGATTATATGCATGAGCTGCCATATGGCAGCTTTTTTAGTATCTTTTTTAAAACTGAACAGAATGTTTTAACAGACCTTTACAGCCTGTATAAAAACACATAGAATATTTCTGCAGCAACGAAACCCGGTTTCCAACCGACATAAAAGCCGAGAGTGTTCGTTACTGCTTTTTCATAGGAATAAGAGGAATGCTTTATGGATAGAAAGAGACTTTCTGAACAAATTGATTTTATTCTGAAGATTGATGAAGAAAAGAATATCTTAAGACAGACGCATTTATCTCATCATGGACGAAGAGAAAATGATGCCGAGCATGCCTGGCATATGGCTATTATGGCGTATCTTTTAAAAGAGTATTCAAATGAAGAAGTAGATATTGCCCATGTCATGATCATGTGTCTGATTCATGACATAGTCGAAATAGAGGCAGGGGATACCTATGCCTATGATACGGAAGGCAAGAAGACCCAGCATGAAAGAGAAGAGAATGCGGCCGATCATATCTTCTCGCTTTTACCGGAAGATCAGCAGAAAGAACTCAGATCCATCTTTGAAGAGTTTGATCATGGTGATACCCCTGAAGCAAGATTTGCCAGGGCAATGGATAACTTCCAGCCATTACTGTTAAACAATTCCAATGAAGGCGGAGACTGGAAGGAACATGGTGTATCCCGCTCTCAGGTAGAAGGAAGACAATCCCGGACAGATGAAGGAAGTCATGATCTGTATGAGGTTACCGAAGAAATATTAGATAATAATGTCAGAAAAGGCAGTCTTAAAGATGCATGATTTGATGTTATATGTATGAAATGTTAGAATATTCTGCATTGAAGTGAGGTGTTTGATTTGGAAGATCCCATGCAAAACATGTATTCATATCACTGCATTGAAGGAGTGGTGATTTTATGAGTCATGCAGGTACATATGTAATTGTCATTATTATTCTGACTTTGTTTTCAGGTTTATTTTCAGCAGTTGAAACTGCGTATAGTTCTGCCTCAAAAATCAGATTAAAGAATATGCAGAATGACGGTAATCCCAAAGCCGGCATTGTCCTGAAGACATTAGATAATTATGACCGTTTTCTGACCACAATCCTGATTGGAAATAATATTGTCAATACAGCTTCTGCGACTATTGGTACATTGTTATTTACAATGTTCTTTACCCATAATGGCGCAACAATATCGACGATTGTCATTACCATTGTTACACTGATGTTTGGCGAAACTGCCCCGAAGTCCTTAGCCAAGCAGGCACCTGAGAAGTTTGCCTGTGCCATGACTGGTTTTGTCGGTTTCTTTGAAGTAATCCTGACGCCTTTATCTGTGATCTTATCCGGCTGGACATGGCTTGTGTCCAAGGCTGTGAAAGTACAGAATCCGGACAGTGATATTTCAGATGAACTGACTACCATGGTAGAAGAAGCCGAGAAAGACGGAGATCTCGAAGAACATGAATCTGATCTGATCTCCAATGCCATTGGTTTTAATGATCTCGATGTATCGGATGTATTAACACCAAGAGTCGATGTTGTGGCAGTAGATATTACCGCAAGTGAAAAAGAAATTGAAACGATGTTCCGGGTAAATTCTTTTTCAAGATTACCGGTCTATGAAAACAGTATCGATAACATCGTTGGCGTCATTCACGAGAAGGATTTCTATGAGCTGATGTACCACAACAAGGGACCGGTCAGAAAGATTATCAAGCCGGTTATCTATACATCTCCGAATACAAAGATTTCTACGGTTATGAAGCAGTTACAGAGTGCCAAGCTGCATCTGGCAGTCGTGTTAGATGAATATGGCGGTACAGATGGCATTATTACTCTGGAAGATATCATCGAGGAACTCGTTGGTGAAATCTGGGATGAACATGATGTCGTAGAAGACTTCTATACGAAGGTGGATGATCATACATGGATGGTCAAGGGTGATGCCGAGATCGATGACCTGATTGACCGCTTTGATGTAGAGGAAGAAGATGAAGAATTTGACTTCATTACGGTTTCCGGATGGGCTATTCATGAACTGGGACATATTCCTCATGTTGGCGAAGAGTTTGATTACAAGAATCTGCATGTTACTGTAACAAAGGCAGATCAGAGAAAAGTACTGGAAGTCAAAGTTGAAATCCATGATAAGAAAAAGGAGGAAGAGGAAGACGGCTGATCGTTTTCCTTTTTGTGGTTATGTATCAGTATTTTACAAATGAACCTTTAACACCCGGAAAAGTATATGTCTTTACAAAGGAACAGTATCATCATGCTTTTGATGTACTTCATCTCCACGATGAAAGAATACGTCTTGTATATTGTGAAAAGGCATATTATGCCATCTGTGACCGGAAATATCGTGGTGCTCTTGTTGAGGAAGAAGATCCTGTAAGCCGTGAATTTCCTTTAAACATCACTCTGTGCATGGCCTTAATCCGGCGTGAAAAGTTTGAACTGGTATTGCAGAAAGCAGCGGAATTAGGTGTCAAAAGAATCGTACCGTTTACTTCTTCCCGCTGCGTTGTACAGGTAAATAAAGAAAAGCAGGAACGTCTGAGACAGAGATGGCAGTTCATTCTCCAGTCAGCTTCGGAACAATGCAAGCGTGATCTGATTCCGGAACTATGTGAGTTTGTCCCGCTTGCTTCCTTAAAAGATTACAGCAGCGACAAGAATCTCTGTGCCTATGAAAAGGCGGGTGTAGAAGCTCCTTTTATCAGTGAAGCAGTTGATAAAGATAACTCTGTGACTATTGTAATCGGACCGGAGGGAGGCTTTTCTGATGAAGAGGCAGAATCCCTTTATAATGATCACTTCACGCCTGTAACGCTTGGAAAACGCATTCTCAGAGCAGAGACAGCTGCCATATATGCCTGTTCCGTATTAGCTGAGATCGGAGAAAGAACAGAATGAGATTCACTGTCATTAATCTTGGCTGTAAAGTGAATGCTTATGAAGCAGAATCTGTTGCCTCAGCTATGCAGAAAAGAGGATGGGAAAGGGTTAAAGATAATGAAGACTATGATGCCGTATTGATCTTTACCTGTGCCGTAACCAATACCGCGGCTTCTAAAAGCCGTCAGATGCTTCATAGGGCAAAGCGCAGCCATCCTGATGCCGTAACATGCATGATCGGCTGCTATGTCCAGGTAGATGCAGATGAAATAGAAGATGCGGATATTCTGGTTGGTACAAAAGACAAAGAAAAGACACCTTTGCTCATTGAACAGTATCTGAAAGATCATCAGAAGATAAGAGCAGTAGAAGATCTGGGAGATATGTCCTTCCACAAAGAAGAAGCTTCTCTTTCTGATTCGAAAGCCCGTTGTGATCTGAAGATACAGGATGGCTGCAATCAGTTCTGTACATACTGCATTATCCCTTATGCCAGAGGCAGAGAACGTTCTTTAGATCCGGATACAGTTGTAAAAGAGGCAGAAAGACTTTCTCAAAAGTATCATGAGATAGTTTTGACCGGTATTCATACAGGCAGATATGGAAGAGAATATGGTGTTACTTTAGCAGAGTTAATGAAACAGATACTGGCACATACAGAAGACTGCCGTCTGCGTATTTCTTCCATAGAAGTAACAGAAGTGAGTGATGAACTCATAGAGTTAATGAAAGAAGAACCACGCATTGCCAGATTTCTTCATATTCCACTGCAGTCTGGCAGCGATACGGTATTGAAACGCATGCACAGACCATACGATACGGCATATTATTATGATAGAATATGTAAGGTACGTAATGCTCTCTCAGATGATATATCTGTTTCATGTGACATCATGACGGGGTTTCCTGGTGAAAGCGAACAGGAGTTTCAGGAAACAATGGATTTCTTAAAGAAGTGTCAGTTTTCCTTTCTTCATGTATTTCCGTTTTCACTCCGTAAAGGGACACAGGCAGAAAAAATGCCGTGTCAGATACCCGTACAGGTTAAAAAAGAAAGAGCATCAGAGTGCATTCAGTTATCCAGGAATATGGAAGATGCCTATCGTTCTTCCTTTGTCGGAAAAGAAGCTGATATCATTGCGGAATGGGTAAGGGATGGCTGTACGACAGGTCATACATCCAATTACATACCGGTAAGAATAGAGCAGGAATTCACCCATGGCGAATGGGTTCATGTAAAGCTGACAGAGTATAAAAATCATACGATGTATGCAGAAAAGATCAGGTGAATAAAATGAAGCTGACAGAATTATTTGAAAATGTACCAGATATTGAAATCAAGAGTCTGATGTCTGATTCACGCTTGAAGCGTCCGGATTCTATTTTCTTCTGTGTAAAGGGAATACGCTTTGATGGACATGAGTTTGTGGAACAGGCCATCCGTAATGGAGCCAAGGTTATTGTTTACAGTGAACCTCTGGAACATATGCATGATGACATCACCTATATCAAAGTGAAGGATGTCTTACAGGCATTCAATCAGGTCGCCGATGCATTCTATGGTCATCCTTCCCATAAGCTGCTGATGTTTGGTGTTACCGGCACCAATGGCAAGTCTTCCATTGCCTGCATCATCCGGGATATCCTGAATGAATTTGAGCCTACCGGATATATCGGTACCATTGCCATTCAGTATGGTCAGGTAAAGTTACCGCCATTATTAACCACCCCGGATATTGATGATCTGCATGGTATCTTAAGAGATATGGTAGATGCCGGTATGAAGGCGTGTGCATTAGAAGCTTCTTCCATCGGCATTGAACAGGGCAGAGTAGATGCGATTGACTTTGATGTCGCGATGTTTACCAATCTGACCCATGATCATCTGGATTATCATGGCACGATGACAAACTACTTCAATGCGAAAAAGAAACTGTTTGATCATTTAAAGCCTGATGCTGTTGCGATCACAAATGTAGATGATCCATATGGCATGAAGATCGTCAAGGACTGCCCATGCCGCATCGTTACCTATGGTATCGAAAATGATGCGGATTATCAGGTGACAGATTATCAGTTATTAAAAGACCGTACCCGCTTTACATTAAAAGTAGAGAATATGGAATATGAGATTGAAACAAATCTTGTCGCAAAGTTCAATATCTATAATCTTTTAGCCGCAATGGCTGCCCTGAATCAGAAGGGTATTTCAATTACGCAGATGCTGCCATATGTAAAGAATCTGTCCCAGATTGAAGGACGTATGCAGAGAATCAATGATGGTCAGCCTTTTAATATCGTCATTGACTTTGCCCATACACCTGATGGTATTGAAAAGGTATGTCAGTATGCCAGCAAGATAACCCCAAAGGAAAACCGCATTATTGCCATTACCGGCAGTGCTGGCAAGAGAGATACTATCAAGCGTCCTATCTTCGGACAGATCCTTGATAAGTATTGTGATATGATCATTCTGACAGAAGATGATCCACGTGATGAGGATCCTCATGAGATTGCCCAAGAGATCGCATCGGGAATCAAGAAAACCAATTATGTCATTATCGATGACCGTTATGATGCGATCAGGGAGGCTGTGGAAATTGCTGACCCGAATGATACCATCATCATCCTTGGCAAGGGAGACGAGAAGTTTATCTATCGTCAATTCGGCAGAGAACCATATGAAGGTGATGATATGATCACCCACGAAGTATTAAAGAAGTACTATTTTAATAATGATGGAAGTAAGGAGGCAGATTAAAATGGAACTGAACCGCTATATTGATCACACTTTATTAAAACCTGAATCTACAAAGGAGGACATCCAGAAGGTTGTTGATGAGGCAAAGAAATATAATTTTGCCTCAGTTATGGTAAACCCATGCTGGATTCCGTTTGTAAAGCCGCAGCTGGCAGGAACAGATGTCAAGGCTGCCTGTGTCATCGGCTTCCCTTTAGGAGCTAATACCACTAAGACAAAGGTATTTGAAGTCAAGGATGCCATTGCCAATGGTGCTGATGAAGTAGACATGGTATTGAATATTGGCATGCTGAAGGGTGGCGATGATGCTTATGTCACAGATGAAATCCGTCAGTTAAAGGAAGCAGCCGGAGATCATATTCTCAAGGTTATTATTGAAACATGTCTGTTAACTGATGAAGAGAAAGTCAGAGCATGCAAGGATGCAGTTGCCGCAGGTGCTGACTTTGTCAAGACATCTACCGGCTTCTCTACGGGTGGAGCTACAGTCGCTGATGTGAAGTTGATGAAGGAAGCTGTCAAGGGTTCCAACGTTAAGGTCAAGGCAAGCGGCGGTATCCGTACAAAAGAAGACATGGAAGCCATGATCGCAGCTGGTGCTGAAAGAATCGGCACATCTCATGGTACAGATTTATTCTGATTTGAAGCATATTCTGATTGCATAATCGAGTCTGATTTGATAATATAATTAGGCGTCAAAAAACAGGAAGGCGGTGAGTAAGTATGGCAAGAGTTGTAGTCAAAGATGGTGAGAACTTAGATGATGCACTGCGCCGCTTCAAGCGTCAGGTAAGCCGCAACGGCACACTGGCTGAAGCACGTAAGAGAGAATATTACGTTAAGCCTGGCGTAAAGAGAAAGCTGAAGAGCGAAGCTGCTCGCAAGGCAAGAAGAAGAGGCAAGTAAGAGGAGCACAGCTGTGTTTCTCTTTTTTCTTAATCTAAAGGAGATTCATTCTTGAAAGATAATACATTAGAAATACATATACCTGAGATGAGCGAGGCAGAAGCTTCTGCACTGGTTGGAGCCAATGACAGAAATCTGATCGTATTGAGTTCCTGCTTTGATACAGAAATCTCTTTCCGTTCAAATACATTTTTCTTTAACGGTGATACAGAAACAGAAAAAAACGTATCTCATGTACTGCATCAGCTTTATGAAATGGTTCATAATGGCAGAATGGTAAATGAACAGGATGTGATTTACCTCTCACGTATGGCTAAGAATCATGAAGAAACCGATCCTGAAATCTTTGCCGGTCATATTGTAGGCAGAACCCTTGCGGGCAAGCCGATTGTACCGAAGACAATGGGACAGTACCGCTTTGTAAAGGCTATGGAAGAAGTGCCGATTGTCTTTGCAATAGGACCAGCCGGTACCGGCAAGACGTATCTTGCGGTGATTGAGGCTGTTTCTGCCTTGAAACGGGGAGATGTCAAGCGAATTGTCTTAACCAGACCAGCGGTAGAAGCAGGTGAGAATCTTGGCTTTTTGCCGGGAGATATGAAGGAAAAGGTTGATCCGTATCTGACCCCTTTATATGATGCCCTGCATGCGATGCTCGGTACAGAAAAGACAGAAGTACTGATTGAAAAGGGAACGATTGAAATCGCTCCGTTAGCCTTTATGAGAGGCAGAACCCTGGATGATGCATTTGTCATTCTGGATGAAGCACAGAATACTACCACTGCCCAGATGAAGATGTTCTTAACGAGACTCGGTTTTCATTCTCATATGGTTATTACCGGTGATGTAACCCAGATTGATTTAAAACCCCAGACGGAAAGCGGATTAATCCAGGCTTCTCATATCCTGAAGGGTATTGATGAAATTGCTGTCTTGCATATGAGCAGTGATGATGTCGTGAGACATCCGCTTGTACAGAAGATTATAGAAAGATATGAACAGGTACAAAAAAAGCGCTGAATTTTCAGCACTTTTTTACTTCTGATTATGACTTCCCGTATGTACAGGTTCATCTTCTGAAATATCATCTACCTTGGAAGTAACAGAAGATCTTGCAATGTTGCAGCAATGATCACCCATACGTTCCAGAGTACCAAGGATATCGCAGTAAACAGATTCTGCGACAGGGGAGGTACATGTATGACTGGACATTCTTTCAAAGTGTCTTTCTCTGGATTCATATTCCAGGGAATCCATACGGTCTTCCATGCCAAGTAATCTGCCATAGGTTATCTGGTTTTTAGTCACAAAGATTTCTACGGCATCATCAAACATATCCATGAACTGATCATACATGGTATTCATGTCCTTCATGGCTGCTTCCGAGAATTCCTGTTCTTCAGAATATACCATGTTATAGAACTCTGCTAAGTTGGTAGCCAGATCTCCTAATCTTTCAAAGTTCTTTGTTGTTTCAAGATTCAGACGCTCATCCATGATATCCTGTTCGGTTAAGTTAGGCTGCACGGATACCTGAATCAGATAATCCGTAATTTTCTTGTCAAATTTATTAATCATGGCTTCATTCCGGTTCAGGATATCCATATCTTCTTCAGAACCATGATTATTTAAGAAATCTTTCGTCTGTCTGACATCTTCCTTGACCACATCTGCCATCTTTAATAATGCCTGCTGGGAAGCCTTGATCGCAAAGGATGGAAGAACATTTGTAACATTATTATCCAGTTCATCAATATCCACTTCCATGATTTCAGGCTCTTTGCCGGGAATGATCTTTCTGACTAATGCCACAAGCTGTTTCAGGAATGGCAGGAACATTAATGTTGTCACTGTCTTGAAGATGATATTGGAAACAGCTATCTGCATCATCGGATTGAGCCCGCCGGCAATCCTCTGCATGAGACTGGTAAAAGGAACAAGCAGGATCATACCAAAGAAAGTCGCAATAATGTTCAGAATCGTATGCATGGCAGCGGTACGCTTACCGGCTGTAGAGCCACCTATAGCTGCGAGAATTCCGGTCATCGTCGTACCGATATTGGCACCGAACATAAACGGTATAGCTGCCTGGAAGGTTACGGCACCAGCCTGATACAGTTTCTGAATAACACCGATCGTAGCTGCGGAAGACTGTACGGCAGCGGTTAAGAGAATACCTGCGGCCAGACCTAACAATGGATTCTTTGCCATGGATATTGCAAAGTCTTCAAACTGCGGCATTTCCTTAAGAGCAGCCAGGGCATCACCCATTGCGGCCATGCCATAGAAGATCAGACCAAATCCGAGCACAACATTGCCTATGTATTTGGTTTTTGCTTTCTTTGAGAAACATATCAGAAGGGCACCGATAAATACAATGTACAATGCGTATTTATCAATATTGATGGATATCAGAAAGGATGTAACCGTAGTACCGATGTTAGCACCAAGCACAACCCCCGCCGCCTGATCCAGCGTCATGAGTCCGGCCCGTACCAGACCAATGACTATGGCAGTTGTTGCGGAAGATGACTGCATCAGTATGGTTAATATAATGCCGATGATTAAACCGGATATTGGATTAGAAGTGTACTTATCAATATAATCGCGAAGCTTGTCGCCGGCTACTGCCTTGAGGCCATCACCCATAAAGTTGATGCCAAACATAAACAGGCCAAAGCCGCCCAGAATCATATCCCAGCGGATAGATGACAGTGACATATATTCCCCCTCATTGATTGTAAAAATCACAATTATTTTAACAAACACATACGTCATGAGCAATGAAAGATAAATTACTCACATATTCAAAGCAGTATATGGTTTATAATAAGGGAGAAAGCAGGTTTTTATGGAAATTACATTGATGAACCATACAAATGCAGATGTTGCAGAATTTGAACCATTCTTTAATACAATTGCGGACAATGCTGAAAAAGTACTGAATCTGGATCATGATCTGGAATTATCTGTTACTTTTGTAAGAAGCAGAACCATTCATAAGATCAATAAAGAATATCGTGGTATTGACAGACCTACAGATGTTATCAGTTTTGCCATCCGGGATGATTTGGATGATGACATCCCGGAAGAAGTCAAAGACCTGGGTGATATTTTCATTAATATTGATTATGCGAAAAGACAGGCAAAGGAATATGGTCATTCTTATAAAAGAGAAATCGGTTTTCTTTTTACCCATGGCATGCTGCATTGTCTTGGCTATGATCATATGAAACCGGAGGATGAAAAGGTCATGTTTGCCTTGCAGGATAAGATTCTTGACCCGATCATTACAAGATAATGAAGAAGAAGTTTGCAGCTGCCTTCAGGGGACTGTTTTCCGGATTTAAAGATATATCCATCCGGACGCAATGGATTCTTGCCACATTAGCCCTCATCGCCGGATGCATCATGCATTTATCCGCAATGGAATGGATAGTCGTGGTATTATGCATAGGCTTTGTGATTGTAACAGAGATGATCAATACCTGCATTGAACGTACATGTGATATGATCACGAAAAACTGGAGCAGTGAAGTACGCTATATCAAGGATTTAGCCGCAGGTGCGGTTATAGCTTCCGCGATTACGGCTCTTATATGTGCATTGATTATTTTATTCAGACATCTTTAACAGGAGGAGTATCATGACAAAAGAAGAATTGCTTGCTGAAGCATGGAAGGCACAGAAGAACAGTTATGCACCATATTCCAAATATCATGTAGGGGCAGCTGTTGAAACAACCGATGGCAGAATATTCTGGGGTGCCAATATAGAAAATTCATCACTTGGCGCAACCAATTGTGCAGAGCGCAGTGCCGTATTTGCGGCATATTCCAATGGCTATAAGAAAGAAACAATCATGGCATTAGCCATTGTTTCCGATGGTGACAGAGTATGTGCACCATGCGGTATCTGCCGTCAGGTATTATCAGATTTAATCAGTGATGACTGCCCGATTTATTTATCCAACGGACGCTCTGAAGTTGATACGAATATCAATCGTCTCTTGCCAATGCGTTTCCAGCCTGAGGATGTACTCAGATGAGAAGTGGATTTGTTGCCTTAGCCGGTCGTCCGAATGCCGGTAAAAGTACACTGGTCAATGCCTTAGTAGGAGAAAAGGTTGCGATTGTCTCTGATAAGCCGCAGACAACCCTCAGTGAAATCAGAGGCATCTATACAGATCAGGATGTACAGATTGTCTTTACCGATACACCGGGTATTCATAAGGCAAAGTATCGTCTGGAAACCCGCATGAATAAAGAGGCATTTGATGTCATGCAGGGTGTGGACCTGATTTATCTGGTCGTGGATGGATCGGTTCCATATGGTAAAGGTGATGCCTATGTGCTGGATGCGGTAAAGAATACCGGCTTACCGGTATTTCTGATTCTCAATAAAATCGATAAGCTGGAACCTGAACAGGTAATGGATAATCTTGCCTCATGGCAGAACCGTTATGACTTTGCGGAATACTTCCCGCTCAGTGCCCGTTATACAAGAGATCTTCATGATCTGATTGAAACAACTGCCTCATATCTGCCAGAAGGGGGATTGCTGTATCCTGCTGAAACCATTACCGATGGTGCCGAGAATTTCCGGATTGCCGAGTTAATCCGTGAAAAGGTATTGATGTATACAAGAGAAGAAGTACCGCATGCCTCTGCAGTCAAAATAGACAATAAGGAATTCAAGAAGAATTCCTGTTATATCCAGGCAACTATTCTTGTTGAAAAACAGGGACAGAAAGCCATTATGATCGGCAAGCAGGGATCCATGCTCAAAAAGATCGGCATGGCTGCGAGAAAAGACATTGAAAAACTTCTTGGCCGCAGGGTTTATCTGGAACTGTATGTCCGTGTAGAAGAAGAATGGCGCAGCCGGGATGCCCGTATCAGTGAATACGGTTATGGTGGTGCCGGCCGCGATGAATGATAAAACCAGATGCATTATCTTAAAGTCCATGGATTACCATGACTATGATGCCATCCTGACAGTCTACAGTAAGGAATATGGCAAGATCTCATTCCTGGCCAAGGGTATCAGAAGAATGAAGTCCAAAAATGCCGGATCTCTGCTTCCATATACAGAAACAGAGATTCAGTTTGACTATCATCCTGGCAAGACCATGTTTACCTTAAAGACAGCTTCTTCTTTACATATTTGGCGCTGTATGCATGAAGATCTGGAAGCTTCTACGGCAGCTTCGGTGATAGCAGAAGCTGTTGATGGTCTTTTGTATCAGGAAGTAAAAGATGAATCCATCTATAACCAGCTGTTTCAGGCAATGGATCTGTTAGATAAAAAAGAGGATCCGGTAACAGTCATATCTCTGTTTCTGATTGCACTAATGAAGAATTCCGGTATTGTACCAGACGTAGATGAATGTGTGATCTGCAGCCGTAAGCAGGTAAGTACAATATCCACGGAAGATGGCGGCTTCTTATGCCAGAAACACATGAATGAAAAAGGACTTTCATCAATGCCTGCTTCGGATTTGAAAAGGTTCCGACTGTTAGTCAAAGGTGGATTGGAACACTTTGATCTGATTCGTGAAACAGGTGGGGCAGAGATGAAAGATCTCAGGATTTTAGTTGAGATGATCCGCCTGCATGCAGGTATAACCATGAAGTCTTTTGGTCTGTTTGAAAGGCTATTTAGCCATTGAACAGGCCTTTTTGAAGTGCTATACTGCTAAAGCTAATGTGAAAATGGGGGAGAACTGCACTAATGGAACAAAGTGAAAAAACATTTGATAAAATCGTATCCCATGCCAAGAACATGGGATTCGTATTTCAGGGCTCAGAAATCTACGGTGGTCTCAGTAACACATGGGATTTCGGACCTTATGGCGTCATGCTGAAAGATAATATCAAGCGGGCATGGCAGAAGAAGTTTATCCAGGAAGATCCGAATAATGTGGAAATCCAGGCAGCTATACTGATGAACCCGAAGGTATGGGAAGCCAGTGGTCATTTAAAGGGATTCAGTGATCCTTTAATGGATTGCAAGACCTGCCATACAAGACACAGGGCAGACCAGTTAATTGAAGAATGGTCTGATGGAAAAGTAAGCTGTGAAGGCTGGTCCAATGAAAAGATGGAACAGTTTATCAAGGATAACAACATTCCGTGTCCTGACTGTGGTGGTCATGATTTCACACCGATCCGTCAGTTCAATCTGATGTTCAAGACTTTCCAGGGCACTGTAGAAGATGCCAAGAGTACGATTTATCTGCGCCCTGAAACAGCCCAGGGAATGTTTGTGGATTTCAAGAATGTGCAGCGTGCCTATCGTAAGAAACTGCCATTTGGCATTGGTCAGATCGGCAAGAGTTTCCGTAATGAAATCACACCGGGCAACTTCATCTTCCGTACCAGAGAGTTTGAACAGATGGAAATGGAATTCTTCTGTGAACCTGGTTCAGATATGAGAGAAGATGGCTCCGGGTGGTTTGCATACTGGCGTCAGTTCTGCATGGACTGGATTCTCTCCCTTGGCGGTAAACGTGAAAATCTGCGTTTCCGTGATCATGAAAAGGCAGAGTTAGCCTTCTATTCCAAAGGCACAACTGATATTGAATATAAGTTCCCATGGGGCTGGGGTGAGCTCTGGGGTATTGCGGATCGTACAGATTACGATCTGACCCAGCATCAGAATATGTCCGGCAAGGATTTAACTTATCTCGATCCGACAACCGGAAAGAAGTTCCTGCCTTATGTTGTTGAACCGGCAGTAGGCGTGGAAAGACTGTTCTTCATGTTCTTTACAGATGCTTATGATGAAGAAGTTGTAAAGAATGGTGATAAGGAAGATACCCGTATCGTCATGCATTTCCATCCGGTACTTGCACCAGTCAAGGCTGCTATCTTCCCGTTACAGAAGAAGAAACATGGTCCAAAGGCAAAGGAAATTTACAAGGATCTGTCCTTTGACTTCCAGGTTGCCTATGATGAAGCCGGCTCTATTGGCAAGCGTTACAGAAGAATGGACGAAATCGGCACTCCATACTGCATTACAGTAGATGATCAGACTCTGGAAGACGGTACCGTAACGATTCGTGATCGTGACACGATGGCCCAGGAGAGAATGAGTGTGGATGAAGTCCGCAATAAGATTTTGAAAGAAATTCGTTTCTAAAGGAAGGCTATGGCAAGAATCAGTCAGGATGAAATAGATAACATCAGGGCACATGCGGATATTGTGGATGTCATATCCCACTATATCCAGGTGCACAGAAAGGGAAAGAGTTATGTCGCTTTATGCCCGTTTCATGATGATCATGACCCATCCATGTCTATTTCTCCTGACCGTCAGATTTACAAATGCTTTGTCTGCGGTAATGGCGGCAATGTATTTACCTTTGTACAGAACTATGAAAAGATCTCTTTCCCTGAAGCTGTAGCAAGGGTAGCGGAATTAACCGGGCAGCATCTTTCAGTAGATGTTTCCCATGCGGAGGTAAAAGAAGATCCGCATAAGGAAGCACTGCATAAGGTATTGCAGGAAACCATTAACTATACGATGTATCAGCTGGATACTCCTGAAGCAATGCGTCAGAAACAGTATCTTGAACAAAGAGGTCTGAATGACAAAGTCCGTCAGGTATTTCAGATCGGTTATAACCCGCCTGGTTCAGCGCTCTCTGATTTCTTAAGGAAAAAGGGATATGCCCAGAAAGATATGGTGCAGGCCAATGTCTCTGTCGTCAATGAAAGAGGGATGTATGATGTCTTTTCCGACAGAATTACCTTCCCGATTCATGACATTCACGGCCATCCGATCGGTTTTTCCGCAAGAACCCTAGATCCTGATAATGCGTCCAAGTATATCAATACCAATGAAACCGATGTATTTATCAAGGGTGATATTGTTTATAACTATCACCGGGCAAGAGCGGATGCCAGAAGAGAAGGAAAGATCTATGTCTGTGAAGGCGTGACGGATGTCATTGCCTTTTACAGAGCAGGTATTACCAATGCCGTATGTACGCTTGGCACTTCCTGTACAGAGAATCAGATCCGTCAATTGCGTACTATCGCCGCTAGAGTTGTCTTCTGCTATGATGGCGACCATGCGGGTCAGGCCGCAACGATGCGGGCTGTACAGATGGCTGTAAAGGCAGGATGTGATACAGCCGTTATATCCAATAAAACCGGTAAGGATCCAGATGAAATTGTATCCCAGGATGGCGCAGAAGCCTTTCAGAATCTTTTGAAGAATGAAATATCCTGGATTGAATTTGCTTTGTCCTATCTGAAATCCCAAACCAATATGGACAGCTATCTTGATAAAAAAGAGATGGTTGCCAAGGCAGAAAAGCTTATTGCCATGCTGCCGGATCAGATGGATCGTCAGTATTTCACCGATCAGTTATCAAAGGAAACCGGATTTCAGATTAAGAATATTACACAAGAGCAGCTGGAACCAGTTTCCCCGGTCACAAGGCATAAGCTGACGGTCCCGGATGGTACGAAGAATGCCGAGATGCAGATACTTTCCATGATGATGAAAAGTGCCGAAGCTTCAAGAAAATTTGAAGAACAGCTTGGCTATCTGATATCAGAAGACGGGCAGGCATTGAGCATGCTGATAGTCGATGCATGGCATTCCCGTGGTAAGGCAGATCCGAATTTACTGATTGATGAAACAACCCAGCAGCCGGTGCGTGATCTGATCACTTCCATTGCTTCGAGTGAAAGCTACAGTGAACCTTATGATGAAAAGAAGTTTGAAGGTGCGATGCGCAGAATCCGCATTGAAGCATTAAATGATGAAGCCGAACAGTACAAGGAACAGTTAACTGCCGCATTAAACGGCACTTCCATGGAACTGTTGATGAAGAAATATAACGAATGTCTTACTGAAAAGAGGAGGTTAATCAATGAAGAAAACTGAGCAGTTAGAAACAGATACAAAAGAAGAAATAAAGAAACCAGCCAAGAAAACGACGAAAAAGACGACAAGTGCAAAAACTTCCTCGAAGGCTGCTGATAAAAAGAAAACAACAACTA
The DNA here is from genome assembly GCA_964535445.1 of uncultured Galactobacillus sp. Classification (GTDB taxonomy): domain Bacteria; phylum Bacillota_I; class Bacilli_A; order Erysipelotrichales; family Erysipelotrichaceae; genus Bulleidia. The sequence goes on from CAZHUX010000010.1 coordinate 40,882, forward strand.
AGAAGAGTACTTCTGAAACCAGGACAACAGCCAAAAAGAAAAGTACTTCTGCAAAAGCTGCAGTCAAAAAGGAACCCGCTTCAGAAACAAAGACAGCAGCTAAAAAGAAGACTGCTTCTGAAACAAAGGCAGCACCTAAAAAGAAGAGTACTGCAGCCAAAACTTCTTCCAGAAAGAAGAGTGCTTCAGAAACAAAGCCAGCTGTAAAAAAGACAAAGACTGCAGCTGCCAAAAAGCCTGAAAAGAAAGAGGAAGAAGTAAAGATTGCCTCTGAAAAGGGCAGAGGCAATGCCAAAGAAGTTAAAACCCTTGATGAATTAAAAGAAGATTATAAGAGAACATACGAACAGGATGGCGTGATCTATCAGAAGGACATCATGGCTTCTCTTGAGAAGCTTGATATGTCTGATGATGACATGGACGCATTATGGGACTGGTTCCGCAGTGAAAACATCGAAATCTCTGAAGATGAAGATATTGAAGAGATGAGTGATGAAGATATGGATCTTATGGATGAAGAAGAGGAAGAAGATCTGGATGATCCGGATGATCCTGATGAAGAACGTGATGAGCGTGCGGAAATTGAGGCTGTCACAAGAGAAACATTAAACCGCACATCTTCCCGTAATACTTCTGTTTCAATTAACGATCCGGTCAAGATGTACTTAAAGGAAATCGGTCGTGTTCCTCTGTTAAAGCCGGAAGATGAACCTGAGATCGCAAAGAGAGTTGAACAGGGTGATGAAGAGGCCAGAAACATTCTGATTTCTTCCAACCTGAGACTTGTTGTATCTATTGCCAAGAAGTATGTAGGCCGCGGCATGCTTTTCCTGGATCTGATTCAGGAAGGCAACATGGGTCTTGTCAAGGCAGTTGAAAAGTTTGACTATCGTAAGGGATTCAAGTTCTCAACCTATGCCACATGGTGGATCCGTCAGGCTATCACAAGAGCAATTGCCGATCAGGCAAGAACGATCCGTATTCCGGTTCATATGGTTGAAACCATCAATAAGTTAACCAGAGTTCAGAGACAGCTAGTCCAGGAACTTGGCAGAGATCCTACTGCTGAGGAAATCAGTGAGAGAATGGATGGTATTTCACCAGAAAAGGTACGTGAGATCCAGAAGATTGCTCTGGAGCCTGTATCCCTTGAAACCCCTATTGGTGAAGAAGATGATTCCCACTTAGGTGATTTCATTGAAGATAAGGATGCCTTGTCACCTGATCAGTATGCATCGAATCAGTTATTGAAAGATGAGATTAACAATGTACTTTCCGGTTTAACAGAACGTGAAGAGAAGGTACTGCGCTTAAGATTCGGATTATATGATGGACGGACCAGAACTCTGGAAGAAGTAGGTAAGGAATTTAACGTTACCCGTGAGAGAATCAGACAGATTGAAGCCAAGGCTCTGCGCAAGCTGAAGCATCCGACCCGTTCCAAGAGATTAAAGGATTTTTTTGATAAGTAATATGAAAAATATCAGAATTGAAACAATTGCTGATATGGTAAAGGAAAGCATGGTTGTGGCTGATATCGGCACAGACCATGCTTTTCTTCCTGTTCTGCTTGTTAAAAATCATATCTGTAAGAAATGCTATGCCTGTGATATCCGGAAAGGTCCCTTGGAAAGTGCTTCTGCAAATATTCAGGCAGCTGGTCTCAGTGATCAGATACCGGTTATTCTTTCGGATGGATTAGAACATGTACCATCTGATGTGAATGCCATCGTCATAGCCGGTATGGGATTTCAGACAGCTGTCCATATCCTTGAAAATGATTTAAAAAGATTGTATCAGTTTAAACAGATCATTGTAGAAGTAAACCGGGATACCATCAGCATGCGTAAATGGATTAACAATCATCACTTTACAATTGATGATGAAAGATATGTGAGAGAAAAGAACCATGATTATATATGTATCTCATTTAATCCCTCATATCACAAAGAGTATTCTGAGGCAGAGATCGTGTTAGGACCTGTCCTTTTACAGAAGTATGATCCTGAGTATATGGACTATCTGAAGGCAAGAAAGGCAAAACTCGAAAAGATTCAGGAAGTATCCAATGGTCATATGCCGCATGCTTCAGATGTTAACAATGAATATGAAATACTTACTGCCGCAATAAAAAAAGATGAAGATTAACCTTCATCTTTTCATTAAGCATCAATAGAATTGACTGCCTTTGCAAGTCTGGACTTCTGACGAGCTGCATAGTTCTTCTTCTTGATAGAAGAAGAGACAGCCTTATCCAGAGCTTTATTTGCTTCGTTATATGCCTTAACAGCAGCATCCTTATCCTTTGCATCAACTGCGGTAA